>DATKFT010000988.1:0-3946 GCA_035544335.1 Pseudorhodoferax sp. | reverse complement strand
ACGCTTCCGGCCAGATCCTGCAGGCCTGGAAGGCCGGGCCGGAGACCGTCGCCCCGCGGCGCCAGCTCGAGGCCATGCCCGATGGCGGCGTCTACGCCATCACCATCCCCGAGGCACCGTACCGCTGCCCGCCCGGCCCGTACGAGCGCGCCTGCCAGGTCGCCTGGTACTTCAAGAACGCCAAGCCGCGCAGCAAGGTGCTGATCCTGGATGCGAACCCGGACGTCACCTCCAAGGGGCCGCTGTTCAAGAAGGTCTGGGCCGAGCAGTACTCGGGGCTCGTCGAGTACCGCGGCCAGCACAAGGTCACGGCCGTGGACGCCAAGGCCGGCCTCATCAAGTTCGACGTGCAGGAAGATGTCAAGGCCCAGGTCATCAACGCACTGCCGGCCATGCGCGCAGGCAGCATCGCGGTGCAGGCCGGGCTCAACAACATGGCCAACAACCGCTGGTGCGGCGTGAACTACCAGAGCTTCGAGTCGACCGCCGCGCGCGACGTGTTCGTGATCGGCGACGCGATCCAGATCGCGCCGGCCATGCCCAAGAGCGGCCACATGGCCAATGGGCACGGCAAGGTGGCGGCCGCGGCCATCGTCGCGCAGCTGGCGGGCTGGGACATCAACCCCGCTCCCATGCTCAACAACACCTGCTACAGCTTCGTCGACGACCGCCACGTGGTCCATGTGGCCAGCGTGCACGCCTACGACGTGGCCGAGAAGACCTTCAAGACCGTGGCCGGCTCGGGCGGCGTCAGCGCCGCGCCGACCGAACTCGAAGGGGTGTACGCGATGAACTGGGCGCAGAACATCTGGGCGGACACGCTGGGATGACGCCTTGACCCACCAGGCGCCACCGCTGTGGCGGCAGCTGCAGGCCGCCGCCTCCGCGCTGCAGGCCGTGCGGGCAGGGCAGTCCGCCACCACGGCGCTGGCCGCCGTGGCGCCCGCATTCCGGCCTGCGGCCCAGGCGCTGCTGTTCCACGCGCTGCGGCAACTCGGCCGTGCCGAGGCCTTGCGCAGCCAGTTGGCCAAGCGCGCGCCGGCGCCGCCCGTCGACGCCTTGCTGTGCCTGGCGCTCGCGCTGGCCTGGGACGAGGCGAACGCCCCCTACACACCGTTCACGCTGGTCGACCAGACCGTGGAGGCCGCGCGGCGCGGTGGTGCGCGCGCGCAGGCCGGCTTCCTCAACGCCTGCCTGCGCCGCTTCCTGCGCGAGCGCGATGCGCTGGTCGCGGCCAGCGAACGCGACCCGGTGGCGCGCTGGAACCATCCGCGCTGGTGGATCGCGCGGCTGCAGCAGGACTGGCCGGACGACTGGCAGGCGCTGCTGCAGGCGGCCAACGAAGCCGCGCCCTTGACGCTGCGCGTGAACCGGCGCCGCAGCACGGTGGCGGCCCTGCAGGCGCGTTTCGCGGCCGAGGGCATCGAGGCGCTGGCGATCGGTGCCGACGGGCTGCTGCTGCCGCGTGCGCTGCCGGTGCCCGGCCTGCCCGGCTACGCGGAAGGCAGCTGGTCCGTGCAGGATGCCGCCGCCCAGCTCGCGGCGCCCTTGCTGCTGGACGGGCTGGCCCGGCCCGGCGGGCGCCCGCTGCGCCTGCTCGACGCCTGCGCCGCGCCCGGCGGCAAGACGGCCCACCTGCTCGAGTGCGCCGACGCCGAACTGACCGCGCTGGACGTGGACCCGGGCCGCTGCACGCGCATCCACGAGAACCTGGCCCGGCTGGGGCTGGCCGCGGACGTGCGGGCTGCCGATGCGGGAGAGGTGGCGCGCTGGTGGGACGGGCGGCCTTTCGATGCCATCTTGCTCGATGCGCCCTGCAGCGCCTCGGGCATCGTGCGGCGCCATCCCGATGTGCGCTGGCTGCGCCGCGAGAGCGACATCGGCCAGCTCCAGCAGCAGCAGGACCGCCTGCTGCAGGCACTCTGGCCCCTGGTGGCCCCGGGCGGCCGGCTGCTGTTCGCCACCTGCTCGGTGTTCGCCGCCGAAGGGCGCGAGCGTGTGGAAACGTTTCTTGCACACCACACCGAGGCGCGATTGCTGCCATCGCCTGGCCATTTAATGCCCTGCAGCGCGGTGGCTGCGCCAGCCGTCCCGGACAATCGTCCGCGTGACAACGACGGATTCTTTTACAGTTTGCTGGAAAAGGGCGGCGGCTAGCCTCGCACTGGTGCTGCTGCTGTTCGTGGCGGGCTGGGCGCAGGCCCAGGTGCAGGCGCACTTGCCGGCACCCGGCGCGGCCACGATCACCGAATTGCTGGTGCAGCGCGTGGACGGGGAACTGGAGCTCAGCGCCGAGGTGCAGTTCGAGCTCACGACCCAGGTCGAGGACGCCTTGCTCAAGGGCATCCCGATGTTCTTCGTGGCCGAGGCCGAGATCGTGCGCGAGCGCTGGTACTGGACCGACAAGACCGTGGCCAGCGCCACGCGGCACATGCGGCTGGCCTACCAGCCGCTCACGCGGCGCTGGCGGCTCGCGGTGGGCCCACGGCCCATCGACACCACGGGGCCCGGCGTGACGCTGGCACAGACCTTCGATTCGCTGCCCGAGGCCCTGGCCGGTGTGCAGCGCTTCGGCCGCTGGCAGATCGCACGCGCGGCCGACATCCCGGCCGACCAGGCCCATGTGCTGCGCTTTCGCTTCCAGCTCGACGTCTCGCAGCTGCCGCGCCCGTTCCAGATCGGCGCCGTGGGCCAGTCCGACTGGAGCATCGCGGCCAGTGCCAGCGTGAAGCTGCCCGCGGAAGGCACGCGGTGAGCCACGACGCGGCAGGGATCGAGGGTGGCCTGGATCCACGCCGCACGCGGGCCGTGCGCTGGGCCGTGGGCATCGGCGCGGCGGTCATCCTGGGCCTGGGGCTGGTGCTGCTGTTCCTGCTGACGCAGGCCACCAACAACCGCGAACTCTACGAGCGCAACTACGCACGGCTGTTCGTGCTGAACATGGTGGTCGCCGGTGTGCTGGGCGCCGTGATCCTGTGGGCCATGGTGCGGCTGGCCATCCGGCTGCGGCGCGGCCGCTTCGGCAGCCGGCTGCTGGTCAAGCTGGCCACCATCTTCGCGGTGGTCGGCCTGGTGCCGGGGCTGGTCATCTACGTGGTGTCCTACCAGTTCGTCTCGCGCTCCATCGAGAGCTGGTTCGACGTGAAGGTGGAGGGCGCGCTCGACGCCGGCGTGAACCTGGGCCGCACGACGCTGGAGGTGCTGGCCAACGACCTGGGCAACAAGACGCGGCTGGCAAGCGTGCAGCTGGCCGACGTGCCGGACGCAGCCGCCGGCCTCGCGCTGGAGCGCATCCGCGACCAGCTGGCGGCCAGCGAGGTCGTGCTCTGGAGCGCCTCCGGCCAGCTGATCGCCAGTGCGGGCATGTCCAGCACCCTGCTGGCGCCCGAGCGCCTGTCGGCCCAGCAGCTGCGCAATGTGCGCAACCAGCGCGTGGTCGCCATGGTGGAGGGGCTGGACGATCCGGTGCCTGGCATCGCTGCGCAGGGGCGCGTCAAGGCGCTCGCGCTGGTGCCCAGCGCCAGCCTGGGCCTCCTGGCCGAACCCCGCTTCCTGCAGGCCAGCCAGCGGCTGCCGCAGGTGCTCGTGGACAACGCGCTGGCCGTGCAGGAAGCCCACCGCGAGTACCAGGAGCGCGCGCTGGCGCGCACCGGCCTGCAGCGCATGTACATCGGCACGCTGACGCTGAGCCTGTTCCTGGCCGTCTTCGGCGCGGTGCTGCTCGCGGTGGTGCTGGGCAACCAGCTCGCGCGTCCGCTGCTGCTGCTGGCCCATGGCGTGCGCCAGGTGGCCTCGGGCGACCTCACGCCCAAGGCCGTGCTGCAGAGCCGGGACGAACTCGCCGGCCTCACGCGCTCGTTCGCGGACATGACGCAGCAGCTGTCCGATGCGCGGCTGGCCGCCGACCGCAGCATGCAGCAGCTCGACCATGCGCGGGCCAACCTGC
>DATKFT010000987.1:0-8538 GCA_035544335.1 Pseudorhodoferax sp. | reverse complement strand
CTCTTCTCGACCACGGGGTAGGCACCCTGGCGGATGCGCGTGCACAGCTTGCTGCCCGCGGGCTCGGCCGGCGTCTGCAGGCACTTGCCGTCGGCATCGAACAGCCAGCCGTGGAAGGCGCAGCGGATGCCGCCGTCCTCGAGCCGGCCATAGGCCAGGTCGGCGCCGCGGTGCGGGCAGTCACGGTCCAGCAGGCCGAGCTTGCCGCTCTCGTCGCGGAACAGCACGAAATGCTGGCCCATCAGCTTCACGGGCTTGAGCGGGCGCGGGCCCTGCAGCTCCTCGGCCAGCGCCACGGGCTGCCAGTAGCGGCGCAGCAGGGTGCCTGCGGGCGTGCCGGGTCCGACGCGGGTGATGAGGTCGTTCTGTTCTGCACTGATCATCGATGGGCTCCAGTTGAATCCAGGGTTGTATTTCGTTGCATGCAATGGAATTCATTCTTGCATGGCTTGCGAAAAATCAAACCTTTGGTTGACTGGTTTTCTCCGGAAATGCAGCAAAGATGGTGCATTGAGCTGCATCAACTTGGTGCTGTTCTGTCATGGTATTGCATTTTGTCGCACGTGCATGCAGAAACCGGGCCACATAAGAGATCATGCGTACATGGTGGGTCGCTTCTACAATCCGAGCCCAACCCTTGCATGCATTGAGACCTCCATGGACTCCCAACAATCCCGCGTTCTCGTGCAGCTGCGCGATCTGATCCTCAAGGGCGAGTTCGGCCCCGGCGAACGCCTGGCGGAGATCCCGCTGGCCGAGAAGCTCGGTGCCTCGCGCACGCCCGTGCGGCTGGCGCTGGCCAGCCTGGAGCACGAGGGCTTGATCCAGCCCTCGCCGGCAGGGGGCTACCAGATGCGCCGCTTCACCTCGCAGGAGATCGCCGACGCGATCCGCGTGCGCGGCGTCATCGAGGGCCTGGCGGCCCGCATCCTGGCCGAGGACGGCGCGCCACGCCAGCTGCTTCGCGAGCTGCACGAATGCCTGGACGAGGGCGACAAGGTGGTCCACAAGCCGACCATGGAGCTGGACGACTACGCCGCCTACGTGCAGATGAACAACCGCTTCCACCAGCTGCTCGTGGAGGGCTGCGGCAACGCGGCCGTCAAGCGCATCATGGACATGCTGGACAGCCAGCCCTTCGCCTCGCCGAGCGCCATGCTGCCCATGCAGTCGTCCATGCAGGAAGGCCAGCAGTGGATGCAGCAGGCCCACCGCACGCACCACGCCACGGTGCAGGCCATCGAGCGCGGCCAGGGCTACCGCGCCCAGGCCCTGGGCGAGGAGCATGTGGAGATCGCGCGCATGAACCTCGACTACGCGCTGGAGCGGCCCGAACTGGCCGCCGAACTGATGCCGGGCATGAAGCTCGTGGCCGGCCGGGGACGCTGAGCGCGGCCGGCTGTCGGCTTGCGCCGACACCGTCATGCGGCGCCAGCCGGGCTCGGCGCGCCGTCCGGGGAGTGAGCATGGAGTCCCTCTTCTGCGCACTGCCCGCCATGTCCAGCCACCACCGCCCTTCCCGACGCCATGGCGAGGACGACGGTGCGTCCGAGCCGGGCGGCATGCCGGTCGATCCCGACGATGGCGCGCCCGAACCCGGCAGCCCGGCGGAGCCCGATCCCGATGGCGCGCCCCTTCCCCCCGAAGCCTGAGATCCAGGACGGCCGCGCAGCCGGCGTCGCGCCCTGGCGCCATCCGCTGGCGTTTGCGCTGCAGGTGCTGCAGGCCTTCCGCGCCAACCAGGGCCTGCTGCTGGCCGGTGGCGTGGCCTACTACGCGCTGCTGTCCATCGTGCCGCTGCTGATCCTCACCGTGATCGCGCTGTCGCACCTGGTCGAGCAACAGGCGCTGCTGACCACCTTGAGCCACTACCTGGCCTGGCTGCTGCCGGGTCAGTCGCAGGCGCTCGTGGCGGAGCTGGCCAACTTCCTCGCGCACCGCGACGTGCTGGGCTGGGTGCTGCTGGTCAGCATGCTGTTCTTCAGCTCGCTGGCCTTCACGGTGCTGGAGAACGCGATGTCGGTGATCTTCCGCCACCGCGTGGCGATCCGGCGCCGGCATTTCCTGGTCTCGGCCGTGCTGCCCTATGCCTACATCCTGTGCCTGGGCGTGGGCCTGCTGGCCGTGACCGTGGTGGCCGGGGGCCTGCAGGCCGTGGGCCGCGAGCAGCTGCACTTCCTGCACCAGGACTGGGCGCTGGACGATCTGTCGGCCGCGCTGCTGTACCTGCTGGGCTTTGCGGGCGAGGTGCTGCTGCTGGCTTCGGTCTACCTGGTCATGCCGGTGGGGCGGCTCTCGCTGGGACATGCGCTGGTCGGCGCCCTGGCGGCCGCCGTGCTCTGGGAGATCACGCGCCGCGTGCTGGTCTGGTACTTCGTGACGCTGTCGCAGATCGGCCTGGTCTATGGCTCGCTGACCACGGCGATTGCGGTGCTGCTGAGCCTGGAACTGGCGGCCACGCTGTTGTTGCTGGGCGCCCAGGTGATCGCCGAGGTCGAGCGGGCCGCCATGGCCGGTGACCACAGCGCCGCTGCGGCTTTTACGACCGAAGCGGCCGTGCGCGGATAGGGTGGCGCCCGATGGCGACTTCCTCTTCCCCCGCCGCAGGCCAGCGCCTGTGGCAGATCGACGCGCTGCGCGGGCTGATGCTCGTGCTCATGACGCTCACACACCTGCCCACGCAGCTGGCGTCCCCGGCTGGCCAGCCCTTCGGTTTCGTGTCCGCGGCCGAAGGCTTCGTGCTGCTGTCCGGCTTCATGGCCGGCCTGGTCTATGCCGGGCGCGAGCGGCGCGAAGGCGAAACGCGCATGCGCGCGGCCTTCTACGGCCGCGTGGCCAAGATCTACCTGTGCCAGGCTGCGCTGCTGGTGTTCCTGTTCAGCGTGGTCGCGCTGATCGCGGTGCTGCTGCAGGAGGAGGCCATCACGGGCCTGCTCAAGTACTACCTGGAGGAGCCGCTGCACGCGCTGGTCGGGGCGCTGCTGCTGATCTACAGCCCGCCGCTGCTGGACATCCTGCCGCTGTATGTGCTGTTCATGCTGCTGAGCCCCATGGTGCTGCTGCACGGCCTGCGCCATGGCTGGGGCGGCATCCTCGCGGTCAGCGTCGCGCTGTGGCTGGGGGCGCAGTTCAAGCTCGGCAGCTGGCTGTACGAGGCGCTGGCGCCGGCGGCCGGCATCCGCGTGCCCCTGGTGCAGACCGGGGCCTTCGACGTGCTCGCCTGGCAGTTCCTGTGGATCCTGGGCCTGTGGATGGGCGCCGAGCGCAGCACCCAGCCCGCGCGCGCGCCATTGGTCTTTCCGCGCTGGATGGTGGGTCTCGCGATGGCCATCGCGGCGGTGGGCTTCGTCTGGCGCCATGCGATCGGCCAGGTGCCGATCCCGCACGACGCCAGCCTGAACATCCTGTTCGACAAATGGCAGCTCGCACCCCTGCGCATGCTGAACCTGTTCGCGCTGCTGGTGCTGGCCATGCACTGCGCGCCCTGGCTGGCACGGCATCTGCCGCGCGTGCGCGCGCTGGAGACCCTGGGCGCGGCCTCGCTGCCCGTGTTCTGCGCGCACCTGGTGCTGGCGCTGCTGGCGCTCGCGCTGTTCGGCGCGCCGGTGGCCGGCCGGCCGCTCTGGATGGACGCGGCCATCCTGGGGGTGTCGTTCGCCCTGCTGTATGGCGTGGCGCTGCTGAGCCAGGAGTTGGACCGCCAAGCGGCCGCCGGGCGCAAAGCGCGCGCGCCGGGCTCCTTCAAGGCGCCGGGCGGGCCGGCATCGCCGTCGGCAGCACTGCCGCGCTGAGCCCGGCCGGTGGCGCGGCCTGCGGTGCCGGCGCGCCCAGGTGGGGCGCGATCGTGGTTTTCCAGATCGCGTAGCCGGCGTGGTTCATGTGCAGCGCGTCGGCCGAGTACAGGTCGGTGCGCGGCCGGCCCTCGGCGTCGAGCATGCGCG
Organism: Pseudorhodoferax sp.; assembly: GCA_035544335.1. Taxonomy (GTDB): domain Bacteria; phylum Pseudomonadota; class Gammaproteobacteria; order Burkholderiales; family Burkholderiaceae_C; genus Pseudorhodoferax. The sequence goes on along the minus strand of DATKFT010000987.1, from coordinate 4,597 downwards.
AATAGATGTCGATGAAGTCCAGGTTCGGGATGCTCGCGCTGTAGCCCGCGATCAGCGCATTGGCCTGGGTGGCCTGCGGCATCAGTGCGGCGCGCGAAGGGCTGGGCTTGATCGACAGGTAGGCGATGCGCGTGCCGGGCAGCTCGGCACGCACGCGCGTGACGAAGGCCACGAAGCTGTCGAGCACCTCCTGCGGCGTGCGGCCCTCGGCCAGGTCGTTGTCGCCGGCGTAGACCACGACCAGGCGCGGCCGGTAGGGCAGCACGAGCTGCTCCACATGGGCCGCCACGTCCAGCATGCGCGAGCCGCCGAAGCCGCGCTTGAGCACGGGCAGCTGGCCGAACTGGCTCTCCAGGTCGTCCCAGAGCCGGATCGAGGAGCTGCCCACGAACAGCACGCCGCCCGTGCGCGGCGCCTGCTGGAGGTCGGCCGCCGCGAAGGCGTCGAAGCTTTCCTTCCAGCGCGCATCGACCACGGCGGCCGGACGCTGCAGCGGCAGGTTGCGCGCCGGCGGGGGTGGCAGGGTCTGCGCGCCGGTCGAGGCGCCCAGGCCCAGGCCGTACAGCGCGAAGGCGAGTTTGGTGAGTCCGCGTTTGCTGTTGCGCATGGACGCAGCATGCCATGGGGGGCGGGCGATCGCGTGTCAGCGTGAACCCTGCATCGGCGCCGGAATGCGCGGAGCCCGGCATCGGAAACCATGCGATTCATTCCTATCTGCGACTGCGTACCAGATCAGCCGACGCCACATCTTGACGCCAGCCCATTGACGGGGCCCCTGTCCGGCTTCGACGCGCCGTGGTCACGCACGACGACCGAGAACTGCCCAACTTCCTGCCCCGCAAGGTGGCAGACCGCGCCACCGCGGCCGATCTCGTGCAGGAGAGTTATGCGCGCAGCCATGCGGCGCCGCAGGCGGGCAGCGTGGTGCGCGACCCGCGCGCAGGTGGAGCTGGCGGACCCCGAGGACGAGACGCCGCTGGCCGACGCGCACGCCGGGCCCGCCCAGTTCGAGCCGGACCTGGCGCTGACCCTCACGAACCTGGCCGACAAGACCCGTGTCGGCAGCCGCACGAGCGCCTGCTTCCACGGCGCGCCGCGCAAGCCGCGCAAGGCGATCGCGACGGCAAGCAACCGCTGGTGAGGCCTTGGCAGGGGCGCCGGCCCCCCCTGACTCAGCGCATCAAGGCTTCGATCTCGTCGGCCTGGACCGGCACGCCGCGCGTGATGAGTTCGCAGCCGTCCGCGGTGACGATGGCGTCGTCCTCGATCCGGATGCCGATGCCGTGGAACTGCTCGGGCGCCGCGGTGCCGGGCCGCACATAGAGGCCGGGCTCGATGGTCAGCACCATGCCGGGGCGCAGGATGCGGCTGGGGCGGTCCAGGATGGTCTCGCCCGACAGCGCGTCCTGGCGCTGGCTGCCGTTGCCGATCTCGCTGGGCTCCACATAGCTGCCGCAGTCGTGCACGTCCATGCCCAGCCAGTGGCCGGTGCGGTGCATGTAGTAGGCGAAGTAGGCGCGCTTCTCGATCACGTCGTCCAGGCCGCCGACCTTGTTTTTGTCCAGCAGGCCGAGGTCCAGCATGCCCTGGGCCAGCACCTTGACGGTGGCCTCGTGCGGGTCGTTGAAGCGCTTGCCCGCGCGCGTGGCGGCCACGGCCGCGTCCTGGCTGGCCAGCACGAGGTCGTACAGCGCGCGTTGCGGGCCCGTGAACCTGCCGTTGGCCGGGAAGGTGCGCGTGATGTCGCTGGCGTAGCCATCGAGTTCGCAGCCCGCGTCGATGAGCACGAGCTCGCCATCGCGCACGGGCGCGGCGTCGGCGCGGTAGTGCAGCACGCAGGCGTTGGCGCCGGCCGCGACGATGGAGCCGTAGGCCGGGTACTGCGAGCCGCCCAGGCGGAAGGCGTGCAGCAGTTCGGCGTCCAGGTGGTACTCGCGCACCTCCTGGCCTGCGCGCAGCATGCGCGCGCTGGTCTGCATGGCGCGGATGTGGGCCTCGGCGCTGATCTGCGCGGCGCGGCGCATGGTGTCCTGCTCGTGCGCGTCCTTGATGAGGCGCATCTCGTCGAGCACGCCGCACAGGTCGCGTTGCGACTCGGGGCACAGCGCGCCGAAGCGCACGCGCGCGCGCACGGACGACAGCCAGCCGTCGATGCGCGACTCCAGGCCCTTGTGGATCGCGAACGGGAACCAGACCGTGCCGCGGTTCTCCAGCAGGCGCGGCAGCTGCGCGTCCAGCGCGGTGACCGTGTGGGCGGCGCTCACGCCCAGCGCCTCGGGCGCGGCGTCCGGGCCCAGGCGCAAGCCGTCCCAGATCTCGCGCTCCAGGTCCTTGGGCGCGCAGAACAGCGTGCTCTGGCCGTCGCCGGTGATGACCAGCCAGGCATTGGGCTCGGTGAAGCCGGTCAGGTAGTAGAAGTAGCTGTCGTGCCGGTACAGGAAGTCGCTGTCGCGGTTGCGCTGGCGCTCGGGCGCGGTGGGCACGATGGCGATGCCGTCGCGCCCGATCTGGCGGGCGACTTCGGCGCGGCGTTGGGCGTATTGGGCGTAGGGCGTGGTCATCGGGCTATCGTACCGTCGGCCACGCCCGGCCGCTTCAGCGCTGCGGCAGACCTTCGGGAAAGCGCGTGTAGTCGCGCAGGTAGCGCAGGTTGCGCTCGGAGGTGAACGAGGGGATCGTGCAGCCCGGCGCGAGGATGAACCTGTCCTTGCCGGCGGCCGCGATCGCGGCGTCGACCTCGGCCGCGATCTCGGGCAGCGCGCGCTCCTGGATCTTGGTCTCGTCGATGCCGCCCATCAGGCACTTGTCCGAAAGCTTGCGCAGCGCGGCCAGGTCGGGGTTGCTGGGCAGCCGGTCCGACACGCTCAGCACCTCGCAGGGGTAGCCGTCGACGCGGTCCATGACCAGGCTCGCGCCGTGCACGTGCAGCACGCGCACCATGCCCTCGGCCGCCCGCAGCACGGCGGCGCCGAAGGGCTTCTGGAACAGCTCATGGTTCTCCTCGCTGGCGCCGCGCGGCAGGTGCGCGGGGATGGCGCCGTTGATGGACATGAACATGCCCTCGATGCCGCGGGCCTTGAGTTCGCCCATGTAGGCGCACAGGTCCTCGGTCACGGCCTCCAGCGCGGCCAGCGCCGCGTCCTTGTGGCGGTACAGGTCGGCGGCCTGCGAGAAACCGATGTTGCGAACGATCTGCTGGAAGGGCTCGAAGGCGGTTTCCAGCAGCGGCACTTCTCCGCGCAGTTCGTCCTGCAGGCGCGACAGGCAGTCGAGCTGGGCCTGCACCGCCGGTACCTTCAGGCCCTGGGGCCGGTAGGCCTTCAGGCTGGAGACATCGGCGAGCGTCTGCACGCCTGCGGGCACGGCGTAGCGAAAGTCGTTCATGACCTTCAGCACGTCCCAGTCGTAGGCGCGCAGGAACGCCAGATGCAGGTCGGCGACCTCGCGGCCCTGCAGGTGGTCGGACTGGAAGTGCACCCAGGCGGTGACGGGCGGGCGGTCGACGGGCTTGCCCTGGACGGCGGAGAAGAAGCGTTCGCGTTTGTTCATCGGTTGAGACAGAGAAAGAGCCGGCTTACTGCGCCGGCTTGGTGCCGGCCAGCAGTTCGCTGACCATCTTGATGCCGGCGGCCAGGCGCTGCTGGTGCTCCTGCGGCGTGGCGCTGGTGGCCACCAGCATGGCCTGCTTCTCCAGGGCTTGCTGGACCTCGGGGTCCTGCGAGGCCTTGCGGATTTCGGCGTTGAGCTTGTTCAGGATGGGCTCGGGCGTACCGGCCGGTGCGGCGATGCCCACGCGCGTCGTGAAGGTGTAGGCGGGAAAACCGGCCTCGGCCGTCGTGGGCACCTGCGGCAGCATGGGCAAGCGGGTCTTGGCCGTCACGGCCAGGGCCTTGAGCGCGCCGCCCTGGATGTGGGGCAGCGGCGTCTGCGGCAGGTCGAACATGACCTGGATGCGGCCGGCCAGCAGGTCGAGCACGGCCTGCGAGGCGCCCTTGTACTGCACGTGGTTCATCTGCACCTTGGCCACCTTGGAGAACTGCTCGGCCGCCAGGTGCAGCGTGTTGCCCGTGCCGGCCGAGCCGTAGTTCACCTGGCCGGGGTGGGCCTGCGCATAGGCCACGAACTCCTTGAGGTTGGAGGCCGGGAACTGCGGCGGCACCGAGACCACGAGCGGCGACTCGATCAGGTTGGACACGCCCGCGAAGTCCTTGGCTGGGTCGAAGGGCAGCTTGGGGTTCAGCGAGCCCAGCGAGCCGTGCGTGAGCTCGCCGATCAGGTACAGCGTGTAGCCGTCGGGCTTGGACTTGGCGACGTAGTCGGCGCCGATGATGGTGTTGCCGCCCGGCTTGTTGTCCACCACGAAGCTGTGGCCCATGTTCTCCGACAGCTTCTTGGCGAACAGGCGTGCCATGAAGTCCGAGGAGCCGCCCGCCGCATAGGGCACGACGATGCGGATCGGCGTGGTGCCATCGGGGTAGCTCTGCGCAGAGGCGGCGAATGGCACGGCGGCCAGCGTGCAGGCGGCGACGAGGGACAGGGCGAGCTTGCGCATGAAGATTCCTTCAAGAAGAACGTTGGGCGATGGGGGGATGCGGCG
>DATKFT010000986.1:0-2541 GCA_035544335.1 Pseudorhodoferax sp. | reverse complement strand
GGCGACCGGCAGATCGCTAACGACCTGCTTTTGTGCCGAGGCGTCGAAGCTTGTTCGCTGAAGCGATGGAACAAGAATGATGTCGAAGGGAAGGTTGACGCCCTCCGTCAGGGTTGCGGTGGCGATGGTGATGGCGCAGATGCGTTGCTCGATGAGCTTGGTCATGATCCTGCGCACGTGCTGCGGCATCTGGCCATGGCTGGTGGCGATTCCGCGATCCAGAAGAATGACCTGGTGCGAGTCCGCACCACAATAGTCGACGCAAGTGGCGCGAGCGTCAGCGAGCAGTGCCTGGCGCGATGGCGAGCCTGACACGTCAGGTGCACCTAGTGCAGCCCAGGCGTTCTTCTTCAATGCCTCAGCGCACCATTGCATGGTTTGCTCCGGCTTTTGCGCGACGGAGATCAGGATGCGCCGTGTTCCTTCGGCTAGGTGCAGCGCTGTCCAAAGTGCGCTGACCTGGACAAAACGGTTGATGCTGGCGCGCTCGGCTGCAGGCAACACGGGCATCGGCGGAACCTTGATTGCGATGTAGACGGGGTCGGCTCGTCCGCGAACGAACAGCGGTTGACCGTTCAAATGGTCCAGCACGATCCGGCTTGCCTGATTGGGGGTGACCTCCAGTGCACCCACGAGCTGGCGCGTGCTGCGATACCTCAATCCAACGGGTTCGGCATCTGCTGAACCCTCCATCCACCGCGCCACCGGCTGAGCGGCACCTCCCGCGACGGCGGTCAATGCAATGCGCGAAATGTCGGGTCGAAGCGCGATGATCCTGGAAACGAAACTCTCGAGTCGGAAGGACCGACTTCGGTGCTCCGCGAAGTCCTTCATTCCCCGTTCCCCTTCTTCGCCCAAGACTTGGTGTGCCTCGTCGATCACCATCAGGCGTAGTCGCTGGACCAGGATCGGCGCAGCAAACTTCATCAATGCATCTGCCTTCTCGACCGTGGCCACCAGCACGCATGGCCTGTCGGAGTTGAGCCAGAAGTCGGTGATGCCCCAGTCCGAGCCACCGTACAGGCCCGTTACTGTCATGTCCTGGCCAAGCTCCGCCGTCAGTTTTCCTTCGACCTCGCCAGCCAGAGCTCGAGAAGGAACCAAGTACAAAGCAAGCGGAGCCACATCGCCGGACGATGGCTGAAGAAGCTCCTTGATCAGGGCAAAGTTGGCGACCAGTGTTTTGCCTGAGCCGGTGGGCGTGCAAAGCGCGAACGACGAGCTCTCCATGAGTCGGGTGATACCCCGCTGCTGCGATGGCCAGAGCACTCCACGGGAGCGACGGAACTGCTCACGCGCGAACTGGTGGAGTCGCGTGCCGAACGCCGGCCTGTCTCGCGCAATGACTTTTGCGAAACGGTGGATCGTTGCTTCCATGAAATTGGATGACGAAGCACGCAGCAGGTGCATGAGGACCGACATCTCTGGCGTGCTGGCGCGGCCAATCAGGCGCTCAAGTCCTCCGAGCTTTCTCGCTGCCAACGCTAGCCTGGCTTCATTCCCGCGCCGCAGTGCGTCGGCGAAGAGCCCCAGCGTTCGGACCAATTCGACAACGATGTACCAGTCCACACTGTCCGGATCCTGCGAGCTCAGCAAGTGGCTGCTGCCTTGCTTCTTTGTCAACTCGGGGTGCATCGACCAGAACTGTGCCGCTCTCGACACGACGCCCTCGAAGTCGCCGCCGAGAAACGCGCCGAGAAGGCGAGATCCCACGTCTGGCAGCGCCGCTTGCCTGAGGAGGCCCGATGCCATTGCGGGCAATCCGCCCAGCTGGTATGCGCCAGCGGCAAGGAGTTCGGTGGGGGCGAATGCGGCTGCCCGGTCGCCGGCCCTCGAGAGCCATTCCAAGATCTCCGCGGCACGCCGATAGCAGTCTCGCGCGGTCTCGGACTCCAAGCCCTGGATGTCTCCGAACATTTCCGCAACGTGCAGCAGCCTTCTTGCGTCGGCCATCTGCTGCGAGGACTCTGCGTCCCCCCACTTGATAGGCGGCACATGCCAGGCCGTCTGCAGGCAGCGGACAAAGAGGCGCGCCTGCGGCGCAGAGAGTTCGTTCTCCCGCCCAAGTTCGTTATGTACGCGCGCTGCGATCGCCAGGCGCTCGTCTTCCAGTGCGGCCATCGCTCAGTCCTTCGCCCAAAGGGTGTCGTACAGCTCCTTGATCAGCTCTTCGCCTGAGTGCACGAACATCTCCACAACCTGTAGATCCCGTGCCGCGGAATGCTCAGGAGGTCGTACCGACCGACTCACATGCGAAGTTCCGGATATGCGCCTCTTCGCGCCATTGCCGGCGATCAGCACCATGTCTGTCCTCGGCACCGCGACCGGCTGGCGCAACGCGAGGATCTTATCCAGGGACAGGATCGTCGATGCGTACGCGGTGGGCTCGCGCTCGATGAGGATCTTCTGCAACTGCCTCAGCCCATGAGGAACGGGCAAGGACGAGATCATGCCCTTCCAGATGCCGTCGGAATTGCGGCTGACCTGGCCGGACTCCTTGTCCTTGACTCTCGACCCAAGGAGCAAGTCGTCGGTCACGAT
>DATKFT010000985.1:0-3323 GCA_035544335.1 Pseudorhodoferax sp. | reverse complement strand
TTGCGGAAGATGGTCAGGTCGACCTTGGTGTTGGGCTCGCCACGCATGCGCTTGACGGCGTCGTTGAGCGACAGGCCCTTGACCGCCGTGTCGTCGATCTTGGTGATGAGGTCGCCCGACTTGAGGCCGGCGCGGAAGGCTGGCGAGCCTTCGATCGGAGAGACGACCTTGACCAGGCCGTCTTCCTGCGTGATCTCGATGCCCACGCCGACGAAGCGGCCCGTCGTGCCCTCGCGGAATTCCTTGAAGGACTTCTTGTCGAAGTACTGCGAGTGGGGATCCAGGCTGGACACCATGCCCGAGATCGCATCGCTGATCAGCTTCTTCTCGTCCACCGGCTCGACATAGTCGCTCTTGACCATGCCGAACACGGCGGCCAGCTGCTGGAGTTCCTCCAGCGGCAACGGGGCCATGGCGCCGCGCGCCACGGTCTGCAGGGACACGGTGGTCATGGCCCCGGCCAAGGCACCGGCGGCCACCCAGCCTGCGATCTTCAGTTTCTGACCCATAGCGAGCAATCCCCAGACAGGTTCCGACAAATAAGCGATTGGAATGCCGGATCGCGGGCCGGTTCCGCTGAAACAGCGGAGAATTTGAGGCCTTTACAGGCCCTTTGCAGACGCAGACAGCCGCCTCAGGCCTTCTGGCCCTGCGCGGCCACCGCCGCCGCCGCACGCGCAGCGGCCTCGGCATCGCCCAGATAGTAGTGGCGGATCGGCTTGAGATCGGCGTCCAGCTCGTAAACCAGCGGAATTCCGTTGGGAATGTTCAGGCCCACGATGTCCTGGTCGGAGATGCCGTCCAGGTACTTGACCAGCGCGCGGATCGAGTTGCCGTGGGCGGCCACAACCACGCGGCGGCCCGACTTGATCGCCGGCACCATGGCCTCGTTCCAGAACGGCAGCACGCGCGCCACGGTGTCCTTGAGGCACTCGGTCAGCGGCACCTGCTCGGGCGCGAGCTTGGCGTAGCGCAGGTCGCCGCGCTCGCTGCGCGGGTCGCCCGCCTCCAGCGCGGGCGGCGGCGTGTCGTAGCTGCGGCGCCAGACCAGCACCTGCGCGTCGCCGTACTGCTTGGCGGTCTCGGCCTTGTTCAGGCCCTGCAGCGCGCCGTAGTGGCGCTCGTTCAGGCGCCAGCTGTGCACCACGGGCAGCCAGGTGCGGTCCATCTCGTCCAGCGTATGCCACAGCGTGCGCGTGGCGCGCTTGAGCACACTGGTGTAGGCCACGTCGAACTCGTAGCCCTCGGCGCGCAGCAGCCGGCCGGCGTTCTTGGCCTGCTCGATGCCGGTGTCTGTGAGGTCCACGTCGGTCCAGCCCGTGAATCGGTTTTCGAGGTTCCAGGTCGATTCGCCGTGGCGGATCAGGACGAGTTTGTGCATAGTGGTCAAGGGTCGCAGAGCTTCAGGGATTTGGTCGGCGCACGCGGCAGGCCGAAACCGCGCATTTTAGAATCGCCGACCCGCCGGCCAGATCGGCCGCGGTCCCAACGAGAAAGCCTTCCGCATGAATTTCGTGATCGACAACTGGATGCTGTTCGCCGTGGCGCTGGCTTCCGGCAGCCTGCTGCTGTGGCCCATGGTGTCCGGTGCCGCCGGATCTTCCGCACTGACGCCGGCCGGTGCCGTGCAACTGATCAACCGCGAGAAGGCGGTGGTGGTGGACGTCAGCGAAGAAGACGAGTTCGCCGCCGGCCATGTGGTCGGCGCCAAGAACGTGCCCTTCGGCCAGCTCGAGGCCAAGCTGGCCGGTGCCGTCAAGAACAAGGGCCTGCCGCTGCTGCTGGTCTGCGCGACGGGCGCCCGCGCCAACCGCGCCGTGGCCGCAGCGAAGAAGCTGGGCTATGACAAAGCCCAGGCCGTGGCCGGCGGCATGAAGGGCTGGCGCGACGCCGGCCTGCCGGTGGAGAAGGCCTGATGCAAGCCGTCCGCATGTACACCACGGCCTGGTGCCCCTACTGCGTCCGCGCCAAGCAGGTGCTGCAGGCCAAGGGCGTCGTGCAGATCGAGGAGATCCGCATCGACACCGACGCCGCCGAGCGCCAGAAGATGATGGACCTGACCGGCCGGCGCACCGTGCCCCAGATCTTCGTGGGCGACACCCATGTGGGCGGCTGCGACGACCTGATCGCGCTGGACAGCCGGGGCGGCCTGGTGCCGCTGCTGCAGGGCGCCTGAGCGCCCGGCCGACCAGCTCTGCCGCGGCCGGCGCGAGCCACTGGCCTGTCAAACGCCTCGGCCATAATCACAGGCTGACTGCCGCCCGCCGCGGACGCATCCCCGGCGGGCTTTTTTTGACAATCGAAAGACCTCCATGGCCGAGACCCAAGCCCAAGCACCCGTGTTCCAGATCCAGCGCGTCTACCTCAAGGAGGCTTCGCTGGAGCAGCCCAATTCGCCGGCCATCCTGCTGCAGCAAGAGCAGCCCCAGGTCGACATCCAGCTGGGCGTCGAGGGCGCCAACGTGGCCGACGGCATCTTCGAAGTGACCGTGACCGCCACCGTGCACACGCGCCTGGCCGACAAGACGGTGTTCCTGGTCGAGGCCAAGCAGGCCGGCATTTTCGAAATCCGCCACCTGCCGCAGGACCAGATGGGCCCCATCATGGGCATCGCCTGCCCGCAGATCGTCTACCCCTACCTGCGCGGCAACGTGGCCGACCTGGTCCAGCGCGCCGGCTTCCCGCCCGTGCACCTGGCCGAAATCAACTTCCAGGCCATGTACGAACAGCAGCAGGCCCAGGCCGCTGCCGCCGGCAACGGCGCAGCCCCGGTGATCCAGTAAGCCTTGGCGACGGCCAGGGCGCCCGCCATGAAGCTCGCCGTGCTGGGCGCGGGTGCCTGGGGTACGGCACTGGCCGTGCATGCCTGCCGCCTGGGGCACCAGGTGACGCTGTGGGCCCGTGACGCCGACCAGGCGACGCGGATGCAGGCGCAGCGCGTCAATGCGCGCTACCTCCCGGAAGCCCCTCTGCCCCCGCTGCTGCAAGTCGTCCACGGACCCCTCGCGGCACTGTGTGAAGGCCAGGACCTGCTCGTCGTCGCCACGCCCATGGCCGCACTGCGCACCATGCTGACCGCGCTGGCGCCGCTGGGCCGGCCCGTGGCCTGGCTGTGCAAGGGCTTCGAGGCCGGCGGCGCAGGCCTGCTCGGCCACGAAATCCACCAGGCCGTCGGCGGCGGCCTGGCGTTCGGCGTGCTGAGCGGCCCGAGCTTCGCCCAGGAAGTGGCAGCCGGCCAGCCGACCGCGCTGGTCGCCGCCAGTGCCGATGCGGCTTTGCGCGAGCGGCTGGTCCAGGCCTTCCATGGACCGACGCTGCGCGTC
>DATKFT010000984.1:0-3386 GCA_035544335.1 Pseudorhodoferax sp. | reverse complement strand
GCTTCGGCGGCGCGGGCGAGGTCGGCGGCTTCGGCGAGCGGGACGCGCTGTACGCGGGCTACGAGGCCGTTTCCGGCCGGCGCGTCGACCCGCAGCGCGTGCACTTCTGGGAGGCCTTCGCCAACTTCAAGTGGGCCGTCGCCTGCGTGCGCCGCGGCAGCGCGCAGCGCGCCGACGGCGGCCCGGCCAGCCTGGAGCTGGCCGCGATCGGCCGGCGCCTGGAAGAGCCGCTGTGGGACTTCCTGTGCGTGCCCGGCGTCGTCGCCGGCCCGGATCCGGAGCCCGCGGCGCCACGGCCCTCGCCGTTCCACGGCGAGACCGCCGACGGTTTCGCCGCGGCGCCGCGCCTGCTGCAGGCCGTGGCCGAGCAGCTCGAGCAGGGAACCATGCCCGCGCTGTCGGGCTACCAGGCCTTCCAGGCACGCATCTGCGCCAACGTCGTGCGGCTCGTCGCGCGCGAATTGCGCGAGGGGCCGGCCATGGCCCAGGCCGAGCACCAGCGCCTGCTCGCGCTGCTGGGCCTGGTCGGCGGGCGCGCCGCGCTGAACGCCGAGCTCGGCCAGCGCATCGCGAACGGCGCGCTGCCGCTCGACGCGCCCGGCCTCGTGCCGCACCTGCGCCAGAGCCTGCACGAGGCTCTGTGCATCAACAACCCCCAATGGGTGGCCACGCGCTGAGCCGCGCGGCCGCCTCAACCACTGGAGCGAACCCCTGATGGATTCTTCAACCCGCGCTGCCGCCGGCCCGCTGGCCGGCGTGCGCATCGTGCTCGTCGGCGGCATCGGCCCCGGCCCCTTCGCGGCCCAGCAGCTCGGCGACATGGGCGCCGACGTGCTCAAGATCGACCGGCTGCAGGACGCGGGCCGCCGCCCCGGCCTCATGGCGCGCAACCAGCGCTCCGTGGTGCTGGACCTCAAGAGCGCCGACGGCATCGCCACCGCGCTCGCGCTGTGCGAGCGCGCCGACGCGCTGATCGAGGGCTTTCGGCCCGGCGTCATGGAGCGGCTGGGCCTGGGGCCCGAGGCCGTGCTGGCGCGCAATCCGCGCCTGGTCTACGGCCGCATGACGGGCTGGGGCCAGACCGGCCCGCTGGCCCAGGCGGCCGGCCACGACCTCAACTACATCGCGCTGGGCGGTGCGCTGCAGGCCATCGGCACGCCCGAGGAGCCCGTCGTGCCGCTCAACCTGGCCGGCGACTTCGGCGGCGGCGCCATGTTCCTCGTGGCGGGCCTGCTGGCCGCGCTGCTGCAGGCCCGCAGCAGCGGCCACGGCCAGGTCGTCGACTGCGCGATGAGCGAGGGCTCGGCCGCGCTGCTGTCCATGTTCTACGCCATGCACGCCGGCGGGCGCTGGGGCACGCGCGGCAGCAACCTGCTCGACGGCGGCGCGCCGTTCTACCGGCCCTACCGCTGCGCCGACGGGCGCTGGGTGTCCATCGGGTCGCTGGAGCCGGCCTTCTATGCGCTGCTGCTGCGCAAGCTGGACCTGGAGGGCGACCCGGACTTCGCGGACCAGAACGACCGCACGCGCTGGCCGCGCATGCGCGAGCGGCTCGCGGCCTGCTTCGCGGGCCGCAGCCGCGCCGACTGGTGCGCGCTGCTGGAGGGCTCGGACGTGTGCTTTGCGCCCGTGCTGGACTTCGACGAGGCGCCGCAGCACCCGCACGCGCAGGCGCGCGGCAGCTTCGTGGAGGTCGGCGGCGCCTGGCAGCCGGCACCCGCGCCGCGTTTCACGGGCACGCCCAATCCGGTGCCGCGCGCGGCGGTCGCGATCGGCGCGGACACCGCGGCGGCGCTGGCCGACTGGGGCGTCGCGCCCACACCATGAGCCGCGCCCGGTGAGCGGCTTTCTCGCGCATGTCGGGCCGCTCGAACGCGGCGGCCCGGCCGCGTTGCAGCTCAGGCTGGCGCCGCAGCACCTGAACTTCGGCGGCCGGCTGCACGGCGGCATGGTCATGACGCTGGTGTGCGCGGGCGCCGAGGCCGCCGCGCGCGCGGCCGCGTCCGCCGCGGTGGAGATGGTCACGCTCGACGTGCAGTTCATGGTGGCCGTCCAGGCGCCGGCCTGCGTGCAGGTCGAGGTTGCGTGCAGCCGCCGCACGCGCACGCTGGTGTTCCTGCGCGTCGCGCTGCACTCGGCCGGGCAATGCCTGGCCACGGCCTCGGCGATCTACCGCGTGCTGGCCGAAGCCGGCGCGCCGCCGCCGCAGGGCGATCCGCCTTCGCTCGACGGCTGGAACCCGGTGGCCTGGAACGAGCCCTTTTCCGCGCACGTGGGCCAGGTCTACGAGCGCAGGCGCGGCGACGGCCTGACCGACGCGCTGTTCCAGGCCGACGCCACGCGCACGGCCTGCCATGCGCCGGTGCTGCACGAGGGCATGGGCCTGTTCGTCGCCGACATCTTCTGCGGCCGCGCCGCGCGTGCCGCGGCCGGCGGGCGCTGCGTGACGCTGGCCATGCAGGTGCGCCGGCTCGGCGCGGTGCCGCAGGACGGCTGGGCCACGCTGGTGCCCCAGGTCCGCCAGGGCGGCGCGCCCGTGCTGCACGTGGACGGCCTGCTGTGCTGCGGCGACCGGCCGGTGCTGGCCGTGGCCTCGGTCTGGAAGCTGCTCGGCGCGTCCTGAGGGGGCAGCGCGCGGCAGCGCACGGCCCAGTGCCCCCGTTCTCAGTCCTGCCAGCGCAGTACGACGCGGCCCAGCGTCGTGCGCGCGCGCACCAGGGCCGCGGCCTCGGCGAAGCGCTCCACGGGCAGCTGGGCATGGACCAGCGGCCGCAGCCGGCCCGCGGTGTAGAGCGCCACCACCTCGCGCCTGGCCTCGGCCGCGGCCTGCGGATCGCGCGCCACGGCCTGGCGGAAGTCGACGCCGAGCAGGTCCGCCCCCTTGACGATGGGCAGGTTGGTCTTGAGCGCGCCGATCTCGCCGCCCGCGAAGCCCACCATGAGGTGGCGCCCACCCCAGCCCAGCGTGCGGAACCCCGTGTCTGTGGCCGCGCCGCCGACCGGGTCGAACACCACCTGCACGCCCGCCGGGCCGGCCAGCGCCCGGACCGCGTCCTTCCAGGGGCCGCCGGTGTCGAACACGGCCTCGGCGCCGGCGACCAGCGCCGCGGCGCGTTTGGCCGGCGCCGAGGCCCCGGCCAGCACGCGCGCACCGAGCAGCGCGCCGAGCTGCACGGCCGCGTGGCCGACGGCGCCGCCTGCGCCGAGCACGAGCAGCGTCTCGCCCGCCGCGAGGCGGGCGCGGTGGCGCAGCGCGTACAGCGCCGTGGCATAGGGCGCGACCAGCACGGCCGTCTCGTGCCAGGGGGCGTGGGCGTCGACCCGCTGCAGCGCCTGCGCGGGCAGGCTCAGGTACTCGGCCCAGGCGCCCTGGCGCGTGCCGCAGA
>DATKFT010000983.1:0-3035 GCA_035544335.1 Pseudorhodoferax sp. | reverse complement strand
GTCCATGGCCTGCCTCAAGCGCTTTCCGCTGGACGAACTCAAGATCGACCGCAGCTTCGTCTGCGCACTGCCGCAGGACCGCCAGGACGCGGCCATCGTGCAGGCCACCGTCGCACTCGCGCGGGGCCTGGGGCTGCACGTCATGGCGGAAGGCGTGGAAACCCAGGCCCAGGCCCGCTTCCTGGCGGGCTGCGGCTGCAACGGTGCCCAGGGTTACCTCTACGGCCGCCCCCAGGCGGCGGACGCCGCAGCGCTGCGCCTGGCGCCTTGACGCTGTCCACGCCACGGGCAATAGAAATATCTGTGTCTGTGCAATCCTTGGGGGACAGCGCCCGCTCTTGGGCCGACCATATGGGTGGCTTAAATCGACCTTTTTTGTAACAAAACATGCATCCGGCGCTGCAGACCGACTGGACCCACTGGTTCCTGCGTGAGGCCATTCCCCCGTCGCAGCAGATCGCCGGCAGCTACGACCCCTGGCTGGTCCTGCTGTCCATCCTGCTCGCGGTCGCCGCGTCCTGGGCGGCCATGCAGCTGGCGGTGGGCGCGGGCCGCGCCACGCGCCCGTCGCTGCGCTGGACCGCGCTGGGCGCCGGGGCCCTGTCGCTGGGCGCGGGCATCTGGTCCATGCACTTCATCGGCATGCTGGCCTTCCAGCTGTGCACCCGCGTGGACTACGACGCCGGCATCACGGCGCTGTCCATGCTGCCCAGCCTGCTGGCCTCCACGAGCGCGCTGCGGCTGCTCGCACGGCCGCAGATCAGCACCCGCCAGCTGCTGCTGGGCGGCGTGCTGGTCGGTGCCGGCATCGGCGCGATGCACTACGGCGGCATGCTGGCCATGCGCATGCAGGCGCAGCTGGTGTTCGACCCACTCGGTTTCGCCGCCTCCATCGTGGTGGCCGTGGGGCTGGCCATGCTCGCGCTGTGGATCCGCTTCGGCCTGGCCCGCCGCGTGCGCCTGGGCGAGCCGGTCCTGAACCTGCTGGCCGGTGCGGTCATGGGCCTGGCCATCGCCGGCATGCACTACATGGGCATGGCCGCCGCGCGCTTCATCGGGCCGGCCGACCCGGGCTTCGATCCGCTGGACGCGACCCACACCGTGCTGGCGCTGGGCATTGCGTTCGTGGCCGTCACCATCGGCGCGCTGGCCGTCACGGTGCACGCCCTGCTGCGCTCGCAGGACGCCAGCCAGAAGCTGCGCGACAGCGAAGGCCGGCTGCGCGCGGTGCTGGACACCGCGGTGGACGGCATCGTCTCCACCGATCCGCAAGGCCAGATCCTGTCGTTCAACGCCTCGGCCGAACGCATCTTCGGCTGGACGGCCGCCGAGATCGTCGGGCGCAACATCAGCGTGCTGATGACCACGGCCGTGCCGGGCGCCCACGGCGGGGAGCTGCAGCACCATCTGCAGAACCATTTCGGCAAGCTCGTGGGCGCCAGCCAGGAGGTCGTCGGGCGCGGGCGCGACGGCAACACGGTCCACCTGCGGCTCGCGGTCAGCAAGACCACAGGCCAGGGCGAAACCATGTACCTGGGCATCGTCACCGACATCTCGGCACGCAAGGCCATCGAGGGCGAGCTGCGCAACCGCGAAGCCCAGTACCGCACCCTGATCGCCAACATGCCCGGCGTGGCCTTCCGCAGCGAAGCGCGCCTGCACGCGCGCATGCTGTTCGTCTCCGACCACGTGGAAACCCTGCTCGGCTGGCCCGCGCGGGAGTTCGTGAACAACCTGCGCAGCCTGGAGGCGCTGATACCGCCCGAGGACCGCAAGCGCCGCAACACGGCCATCGCCCAGGCACTCGCACGCGACCAGCCCTATGCCGTGGAGTTCCGCGTGCGCCGCGCCGACGGCATGGACCGGCTGATCTCGGAGTCGGCCGGCATCGTGCGCGACACCGATGGCGTGCTGCAGTGGATCGACGGCGTCATGCTCGATGTGACCGAGGAGCGCGCGCGCACCCAGGTGTTCGAGACCACCGTCTCGGTGCTGGACCGTGCGATGGCCGTGCTGGAGCTGGACGCCAGCGGTCGCATCCTGCACTGCAATGCCAACTACGTGGGCATGATGGGCTACGAGCACGCCGACGAGCTGATCGGGCGCTCCTACCTGGAGATGATGCCGCTGCGCCAGCGGGCCTCGCCCGACCAGCAGCGCACCATGGCCGCGCTGCAGCGCGGCGTAGCATTGGTCGGCGAGTTCGAGCGCGTGGGCAAGAACGGCCGCGAGCTCTGGGTGCAGGCCACCTACCAGCCGGTCTTCGACAGCGCGGGCCAGTTGGTCAAGACCATGGCCTTCAAGACCGACGTGACGCTGCGCAAGACCATGGAGCGCGAACTGCGCCAGGCCAAGGCCCACGCCGAGCAGGCCGCTCAGGCGCGCAGCAGCTTCCTGGCCAACATGAGCCACGAGATCCGCACGCCCATGAACGCCATCCTGGGCTTCACCGACGTGCTGCTGAACACGGCGCTGGCGCCCACGCAGCGCCGCCACCTGGAAACCGTGCGCCAGGCCGGCCAGTCCTTGCTGGGCCTCTTGAACGACATCCTGGACACGGCCAAGCTCGAGAAGGGCGCCGTGGAGCTGGAGCTCGCCGACTTCTCGCTGCGCCAGCTCTGCGAGCAGGTCGTGGCCTCCATGCGCCTGTCGGCCGAGAAGAAGGGCCTGGCGCTGGCGCTGCACTACCCGGCCGACCTGTCGGACTACCGCCGCGGCGACGCACTGCGCATCCAGCAGGTGCTGGTCAACCTGGTGGGCAATGCCATCAAGTTCACGCGCAAGGGCCACATCGAGATCCGCATCGACCAGCGCGAGGACACGACCGTGATCGCCATCGCCGACACCGGCATCGGCATTGCGCCGGACCGCGTGGAACGCATCTTCGACGCGTTCGCGCAGGCCGATGCCACGATCACGCGCCAGTTCGGCGGCACGGGCCTGGGCACCACCATCGCGCGCCAGCTCACCGAGCTCATGGGCGGGCGCATCACGCTGCACAGCGAACTGGGCATGGGCAGCTGCTTCGAGGTCCA
>DATKFT010000982.1:0-2904 GCA_035544335.1 Pseudorhodoferax sp. | reverse complement strand
TCGATCCCGATCCGGCCAGCCCTGCCGGCCTCGTCAGCCACCACCACATCAAGACCGCCTACGACGACGAGCAGGGCCTGGCCCAGCTGGTGCAGCGCTGCGACGCCATCACCACCGAATTCGAGAACGTGCCGGCACAGGCCCTGCTCACGCTCGCGGCGCGGCGCCCGGTGGCCCCGTCCGCCGCCTGCGTGGCCGTGGCACAGGACCGCGTGAAGGAGAAGGCCCACTTCGAGCACTGCGCGCCCCTCAGCGGGGTGGCGCCCGCGCCGCACGCCGTCATCACCACCGACGCCTCGCTCCAGGCCGTGCCGTCGGCGCTGCTGCCCGGCATCCTGAAGACCGCGCGCATGGGCTACGACGGCAAGGGCCAGGTGCGCGTGCGCACGCGCGAGGAGCTGGCTGCGGCCTGGGCACAGCTGCAGCGCGTGCCCTGCGTGCTCGAGCGCATGCTGCCGCTGGACCGCGAGTGCTCGGTCATCGTGGCGCGCGGCCGCGACGGTGCGATGGTGAACCTGCCCGTGCAACACAATCTGCACCGCGACGGCATCCTGGCCGTGACCACGGTGCACGAAGGCGTGCTGCCGCCGACGCTCGGCGCGCAGGCCGTGGCGGCCGCGCGCGCCGTCGCCGAGGGTCTGGCTTACGTGGGCGTGCTGTGCGTGGAGTTCTTCGTGCTGCAGGACGGCAGCCTGGTCGTCAACGAGATCGCGCCGCGCCCGCACAACAGCGGCCACTACAGCATCGACGCCTGCGACGTCTCGCAGTTCGAGCTGCAGGTGCGCACGCTGGCGGGGCTGCCGCTGGTCGCGCCGCGCCAGCACAGCCCCACGGTCATGCTGAACCTGCTGGGCGACCTGTGGTTCGACACGAACGCGCGGCGTGCCCAGGCGGGTGAGCAGGCCGTGGAGCCGCCCTGGGACGCCGTGCTCGCGCTGCCGGGTGTGCACCTGCACCTGTACGGCAAGAGCAAGCCTGCGCGCGCACGCAAAATGGGCCACCTGACCCTGACCGGCGCCACCGTGCAGGAGGTGCGTGCCACCGCCCTGCAGGCCGCGGCCCTGCTGGGCCTGCCCCCGTTCTGACCATGATCATCGCTGCCGACGATCCGGGTGCCGTCGAGCGCGCCGCACAGGCGCTGGCCGCCGGCGAGCTGCTGGGCCTGCCGACCGAAACCGTCTATGGCCTGGCCGCCGATGCGGCCAACGACGTGGCCGTGGACCAGATCTTCGCCGCCAAGGGCCGGCCCGCCGACCATCCGCTGATCGTCCATGTCGCGCCCGGCGAGCCCGGCCGGCTGCCCGCGGCGCTGGAGCGCTTCGCGCAGGACTGGCCCGTCTGGGCCGAGGCGCTGGTGCGGCAGTTCTGGCCAGGGCCGCTGACCTTGATCCTGCCGCGGCGCAGCGGCGTGGGCGCCAAGGCGGCCGGCGGGCAGGCCTCGATCGGCCTGCGCTGCCCCTCCCATCCCGTGGCCCAGGCTGTGCTGCGCCGCGCCGCAGCCTTGGGTGTGGCTGGCGTGGCCGCGCCCAGTGCGAACAAGTTCGGCCGCGTGAGCCCGACCACGGCCGCGCACGTGGCCTCGGAGTTCGGCGACGGCCTGCTGGTGCTGGACGGCGGCGCCTGCGAGGTCGGCATCGAGTCCACCATCGTCGACGCCACGCGCGGCGTGCCCGTGCTGCTGCGACCGGGCGGCATCGCCCGCACGCAGATCGAGGCGGTGTGCGGGCAGCCGGTGCGCAGCAAGGACGAACTGGCCGCCGATCCGCGCGCCTCGGGCACGCTGGCGGCGCACTATGCGCCACGCGCCAGTGTGCGCCTGATGGACGCGGCGGCGCTGCAGGCCGCGCTGCAGGTGCTGGACAGCACGGGCGAAGCGGCCCCGGCGGCCACGCCGACCGTGGCGGTCTATGCCCGCAGTGCGTTGCAGGCTTCCTCGCGCCATGTGCGCCTGCGCCGCATGCCGCACGACGCGGCGGCCGCGGCGCGCGAGCTGTTCGCGGTGCTGCGCACGCTGGACGACGCAGGCGTGCGCCTGATCTGGGTCGAGGCGCCGCCCGCCGACGTGGCCTGGGACGGCGTGCGTGACCGTTTGCAACGTGCGGCCGCTGCATGAGGGCGCTGGGCCTGGCGCCGTACACTTCCTGCCATTTCTTCTGGAGAGACCGATGAGTCGAATTTCCTGGCGGCGTGCCGTGGCCACCGCGGCCCTGTGTGCCTCGGCGGCCCTGCTGGCCGCGTGCGGGTCGAGCAGCACCGAGTCGGCCCTGACGCCGACGCGCCTGATTTCCTTTGGCGACGCCTTCTCCGACGTGGGGCAGGCCGGTAGCGATCACAAGTACACGGTCAACGACTCGGTCACCAACAACTGGCTGCAGCAGCTGGCCCAGCGCTATGGCCAGACCATCACGCCTTCGGTCGGCGGTGGCCAGGGCTATGCGCGCGCCAACGCACGCATCAAGGACAAGCCCGATGTGGCCGGCAATGCCACCACGCCCACGGTGACGGAGCAGATCAACGCCTTCCTGGCCGCGGGCGGCAGCTTCGGCAAGGACGACCTCATCATCATCAATGGCGGCCTGAGCGACGTGCTGACCGAGGCCAAGGCCTTCCTGGCCGGCAGCCAGACCCAGGACCAGATGACGGCGCGCGTCTGCGCAGTGTGGCCATCGATCGCCAGTGACAGCGTGGGCTTGCCGAGGTCATTGCCCGAGGGCGAGATCAGCGCGATGCTGGCTGTGGTGTGATCGATGTAGCAAATCTCATGATGGCGTACCCCATGGGTTGGAAAGGAGCACTCCAGCGCCTGCTGAATGGCCGACTCCTGGTACGCAGCGCGCTTGCCCTTTCTGTCGCGTGTGGATGCCAACTCGGCCGCACGACGGCAGAACGTGGCGTAGGTCACCG
>DATKFT010000981.1:0-2187 GCA_035544335.1 Pseudorhodoferax sp. | reverse complement strand
GCGGGGGTCAGCAGCGTGGCCAGCGCGCCGGGGATCACGCCTTCCTCGATCACGAGGCCTTCGGCCAGTTCGGGCGTGGCGCGCATGTCGATGAGGCCCGTGATGCAGGGGCCGGGCAGCTGGTCCTTGGGCACGGGGTTGGTGCCCGCGCCCACGCCGTTGATGTTGCGGCGCAGGTCCTGGCCGTCGCCGGTGGCGGGCTGTGGATCCCAGTCGGCGTCGAAGCCCAGCGCGAGCACGTCGCCGTTGCCCGAGAAGCGCTGGCCCAGGCGGTCGGACAGGGCCAGGCCCTGCTCGCGCGAGCGCAGCAGGATCTCGGTGGAGCCCAGCGTGCCGGCGCCCAGCAGCACGAGGTCGGCGTAGACGCTGTCGGGCACCGACGGGCGATCGGCGCCAGGCGCACTGTCGTCGGCGCCGCGCAGCGCCACGGCCTCGAAGAACACGCGCCAGCCCTGGCCTTCGCGCGCGACATGGCGCACGCGCGCGCCCGTGAAGATCTGCGCGCCATGCGCATGCGCATCGGGCAGGTAGTTCATGCGCGTGGTGTTCTTGGCGCCCACGTTGCAGCCGCTCGTGCAGTCGCCGCACAGCGTGCAGGCCGGCTGCGGCACGCCGAAGGGGTTGGTCTGGTTCTCGAAGTTGACCGTGATGGGCGGGCGCGAGAACGGCTGGCGCAGGACCTGGGCCGACTTGCGCAGCGCCTCGAGCTTGTTGAGGCGGGGGAAATGCTCGGGGTAGGGCGTGGGCGCCAGCATCTGGCGCGCACGCTCCACATAGGGCGCGAGCAGGCCGGGGTCTTCGCGGAAGGGCTGGGGCCAGGCCTCGGTGGCGAAGTGGCGCGGATCGACCTCCAGCGCCACGTTGGCGTTGATCAGCGAGGTGCCGCCCAGGCCGCAGCCCACCATGGCCAGCATGTCGTCGTTGAGGTGCAGGTTGTACAGGCCGTCGCCCGCGCCGAGCCGGCCGCGCGCGGTGTCGATCTGCATGTCCGCGCGCGCGCTGGCCAGGCCGTCGGGGAACTGGCCGGGCAGGATCTCGCGCCCGCGTTCGAGCACGCAGACGGACTGGCCGGCCCGCGCCAGCCGCGCTGCGGCCACGCCGGCGCCGTAGCCCGAGCCGACCACGACAGCGGTGTAGCGCGCGGCGATGGTGTGCAGCGGGCGGGCGATGGGTGGGAGGTTCAAGGGGTGCTCCTGGAGATGGTTGTCGTTGTTGTGCGCAGGGGGCTCAAGCTGCCGCGTCGAAGAAGTCGTCGAGCAGCTGGCGCGCGCGCAGCTCCAGGGCTTCTTTCGCGCAGCCGGAGAACTGCTGCCAGGCGCCGCTGGTGCGGGCCAGCGCCTCGGACAGCGCCGCCAGCATGGGGTTGGCCGCGTCGCTGAAATCGCCCACGCCGGCTGCGCGCACGGGCGGCATGACGCCGTTGACGGGGTCGTTGAACAGCCGCAGCGCGGCCATGTTGAGGTCGGCGTCCAGCAGCACCATGGAGGCGCCCTGGGTGGGTGTCAGCGTGGGCTGGTCCATGACCCAGCCACCGGTGTTGAAGACGGCCACGGGGCGCTCGAAGCCGGCCACGGGCAGGCTGTCCTCGAAGGGCTTGTGCGTGTGGCCGAACAAGAAGCCCAGGTCCAGCTTCTCGGGGTGCAGGATGCCGGTGCGCCGCAGCTGGCGCCGGGTCGGACCGCCGATGTACCAGGCCAGGTCGGCCACGTCGCCGGCCGACATGGTCTGCGCGTAGCTGGCGCGCTGCGACTGGGCGACCTGGCCCAGCGTGGCATCGACGGCGCCCAGCACCAGCTGGTCCAGCGTGATGCCCTGCACCAGGGTGGCACGGCCGCTGGTCTCGAAGGTCTTGCCGATCCAGGCCACGAGCTTGGTCGCGAGCTTGCGCGAGAAGGCGTGCGAGGCGCCGCCGTCGCGCATGATGTCGTACAGCCGCATCGCGGTGTGGCCCGTGCTGCCCGCGCTGCCCAGGTCGGACCACAGGAAGTCGACCCAGGCGCCGTTCTCGGCCTCCAGCTGCGCCACCGTCAGCGATTCCGGCGGGCGTGGCGTGCGGGCCAGGCCGGGCAGCTGGGCGTTGAGCGTGGAGACCATGCGGTACATCGGGTCCACGTAGTGGCCGTGGTGCAGCACGCGGCAGCGCGTGGCCTTGGCGTCGATCAGCGCGAGGTTGGGGTAGGCGATGTC
>DATKFT010000980.1:0-6429 GCA_035544335.1 Pseudorhodoferax sp. | reverse complement strand
ACCATGGCCTCTATGATGCGCGATCCCGCCCCAGGTTCACTCCGCGGAGTCCCCACGCCGACCCCCTCCATGAACACGCTGACACATTTCGACCCCCACGGCCAGGCCCACATGGTGGACGTGGCCGACAAGCCGGCCACGCGCCGCGTGGCCGTGGCCACCGGCCGCATCGAGATGCTGCCGGCCACACTGGCCCTGGTGCGCACTGGCACGGCCAAGAAAGGCGATGTGCTGGGCATTGCACGCATCGCCGCGATCCAGGCCGCCAAGAAGACCAGCGAGCTGATCCCGCTGTGCCACCCGCTGACACTCACGCGCGTCGCGGTGGCGTTCGCCCTGGCCGACGAGGGCGATGCCGCGGCCTGGGTCGACTGCACGGTGACGGCCGAGACCATCGGACCCACCGGCGTGGAAATGGAGGCGCTCACGGCCGTGCAGGTCGGACTGCTGACCATCTACGACATGTGCAAGGCGGTGGACCGCGGCATGGCCATGACGGGCGTGCGGCTGCTGGAAAAGCGCGGCGGCAAGTCGGGCGACTACTCGGCTCACGGATCGGCCGGCTGAGCCGCGCGCCAGCGCGCGTAGGCCTCGGGGAAGGCCGCCGCGAAACGCGCCTCGTGCAGGCGCACCTCGTCCTGCAGACCCAGCAGCCGCGCGCTGTCCAGCAGCTTTTCGACCACGCGCGGCTCGGGCGAGAAATGCAGCAGCCCGGTCGCCAGCGCATGCACGCGTGCGGCATCGTCGGGCCGAGCCTCGGCCATGCCCAGCATGGCGAACTGCACCTGGCGCCGGTACAGCCAGCTGCGCTGCAGCATGGCCAGCGTGTCGTCACGGTAGGCCGGCGCACGCAGTGCAGGCGGCAGGTAGATCTGGCTGATGCGGCGGTAGTCCCAGGCCGCATACCCGGCCAGGCCAAGGGCCAGCACGGCCGACAGCGCCGAGAGCAGCGGTCCATGGCGCATGGCGCTGGGCGTGGACGCGTCCTCGGCCGCACGCTCGCGCCACAACAGGCCCAGGCACAGGCCCAGGGCCAGCTGGAACGGGCCATACCAGAGCGGGTACTCGAGCAGGCTGTGCGCGCCGAGCACCGCCACCACCATCCAGGCCGCGCGCTGCGGCGCATCGGTCTCGCGCCAGGGCCGGGCGCGCAGGATCCAGACCACCACGCCGATGCCCACCAGCGCCGCGGCCGGAATGCCCAGTTCGACCGCGAGATGCAGGGGCAGGCTGTGCGCGTTGTCGAGGATGTCGCAAAAGCGCGGCCCCGCGTACAGCGTCATGTAGTGCGCGTAATCGAGCTCGCCCCAACCCCAGCCCAGCCAGGGCCGCATGCCGATCAGTTGCAGCACGTTGCGCCACAGCGTGAGGCGGCTGGCGCACAGGGCATCGCCGTCGCGCAGCCGCGCGAACATGCCATGGCCCGCGGGGTCCAGCCCCGCCGCCCAGGGCAGCAAGAGCACCGCGAGCGCATAGCCCGCCAGCATGCCGCCCAGCCAGGCCAGCGTGCGGCGGTCGCGGCGCCACAGCAGGCCCATCGCCGCCAGCAGCAGCAACTGCAGCAGCCCCGTGCGCGAGGCCGAGGCCGCATTGCCGGCCACCAGCAGGGCCATGGCCGCCGCCAGCCAAGCCCCCCGACCACGCGAAAGGCGGCGCGGCCCCAGCACCCACAGCGCCAGCAGGGCGGCCAGCGCGATGCTGGTCAGCGAGGCGAACTGGTTGCGCTGGCGCAGGTTGGCGAACGCCTCGCCGGCCGGCGCCCAGTTGGACCAGGGCGCGAGCAGCGCCGCATGGCCAAAGTACTGCACGAGCGCCAGCACGCTGCTGACAAGCCCGGCAAGGATCCAGGGCAGCAGCGCACACCAGAGCCCCCAGGGCAGGCCGCCGACGGCGCAACCAGGCGGCAAGCGCCGCGCCAGCACCGCACCGAGGCCGATCAGCCCCAACGCGCCGACCAGCGCCAGCACCTCGTAGGGCGGCAGCACGGCCTCGCGCGGCCACAGCGCCAGCACCAGCAGGGCCAGCGCGCCGCAGAGACACCACCAGGGCCCCAATGTGGGCTCGCGCCGCTGCGCCAGCGGCGCCGAGACCAGCACGGCCAGCGCTGCAGCGAAGGCCGTGAACAGCCAGGGGGGGACCGAGGGGACGGGGCCGAACGAGAAGGGGTTGAGCCAGGGGAGGGTGCAGAGGACGGCGACGGCGGTGCTCGCGCCACCAGCGCGGCAAAGGCGCGCTCTTGTCACCGGCCTATCCAGTGACGAGGAGCTGTGAACAGCCCCAACACCGACGGCCTGCCCGCCCGCCGCACACCGCTTGCCACCTCTTGTCATCAATCAGCCTCTGCGCCGCCTCGAATCACAGCAGCATGCGACACGAAACCTGCGAACAGAATTCCGAAGCGAATACAAGCCATCCCATAGACTATAAATCCAAGATTACTCGTCAGACGGCCAGGAAACCGATGCCATCAGCGCATTCTCCCGAGATTCTTTGAGCCACGCCCGTTGAATCAGTGCGCATTCAGTCGGACTCGATATTCTGCAAATCTTGCGCAACCAGGAGACAGCTTCCGCAGACTGACCATTCAAGGCCAATGCCTTGGCGACTTTGTAGATTCTTCCCCCACTTGGATAAGAAATGACAATTGATTTCAACCATGCCAGCTCATCGATCCCCATGCCCTCCTTAACTTCATAGCGCATGAAAACGATATTCTCTCGAAGCTGAGTCAACATCAGCACCTCTGGCGGCTTTCCGATCGGAAGCGTACCGATACGGGCCACTTCAAAGCGAACCTCCCGAAGACTCGACTCGACTCGGAAATAATCACGAATTATTCCGGAAAGCAGTACAGCGGCCACTACCCACCCCAGAATTAATGGCCACCGCAGCGTCGTCCATTTTCTACCTCCAGGCAAGCGATGATTAAGAACACCCATCGCCACGGCAGCAGGAAACAAAAAGTACCCATAGTGCAGCGGAAACTCGAGCATGGCATGAATTCCCACCACGCCAAGGAACATGACGAGGATCGCATCTTTCGCGCATGCTACAAGGTGCAACCGCATAACATACCAAGCCATCAGGCTCACCGAGATTGCCAGGCCCAAGGGGATACCCAGCCACAACACCAAATCGAGAAACAAATTGTGAGAATGTGCAAAGACAGGAAAGAGAACGGGAAAACTCTCGGCTACCTCGAACTGTGCCCGGCCAATCTCGGTCCATCCATACCCAAACCAGGGTCGCTCCAGTGCCGCCCCCATGAGCATTTTCCACGCAGGAAACCTCAAGTCACCCGAAAACCCACCCCGGAAAGGATCACCTTCTTGCCCTATCCCAAGGAAGAAACCTATAGAGTGAATGGAAAAATAGCAAATGCAAAAGTAAATAAATAGCCCTGAGATGGCCCAAGGCACCCATCTCGAACGCCAGAGGGCCCTCCAGCCCCAGCTACATGCGACCAAGAACAACAATCCAAGCCATGCTGTTCGCGACTGTGTCAATGCAATGCCTGTCAGCAGAAAGGCCGACATGCATACCGCCACCCAGACCCCAATCTCTTTTTGAGTAAGTGCCCAGGCGGCCGCCAAAACGCCCCACAGCAAAAGCGTGGCCAGCTGATTCGGTTGCCCAAGGTTGGCATAAGGACGTGCGCCGCTCAATCCCATGGACCAGATATCGAAAATTCCAGTATCGATCAGGTTGAGCCAAGTCTGCAATTGCAAATTGACAGAGAAAATCGCAGCAATCCCGATGGCTATGAACAGACCATTCATCACCTGATCAGGATAGCCCTGCTCCCATCGAGAACCTGTCAGCGCCGCCAACAACAGACCAAGCAAGTATGCCGAGACGATGATCCCCTGGCCGAGAAAATCAATCATCCCAAATGCATACTGAAGCGACGGCACGAAAACAAGCACGAGAACTAAAACATCAGACGGATACCAACTCAGGCGAAACCTGAGCCGTAACGCAACGAATGCCGACCCGATTAACAACACAATCGCACACCACGCATCCGAGTGGAATGCAGGCCAGGGATAATAGTGGTTCGGCAGCAGCCAACTGCCAGCCAGCGCACAGGCCCAAGCCGACAGCCAAAAACATCTCATGAAATTCTGTTCCGCACGCCCCGATTCACTGCACAACAACCTGTGCAATCATCTTGATTTTTTAAATCAAAATAAAACATGAAGACTACACCCTCCATTTCATCTTCCAACATCCAAAAAAAAAGGCCCTTAATGGGCCTTTTTTTTCCGCATCGTCTTACGACTTGCAGCTTGCAGGAAGATACTTCGCATCGACCCCGTTGTTACTACCTGGCCCGCAAACCCAAGTAACCTGGCCATTGGGCTGATAAGTCCCAGTCATGACGATCGTCTTACCACTGATCTTCGAATCTCGAGTGCTTGTGGTGACGGTAATCACACCGGTACTGCTGACTGTCGAGGTATAGCTGACGCTAGCCACCCATTGCGAGGACTGGCTATCCACGACGAGGCTCGCCGTAGGAGGCATCTGCGAGTTCACCTGCGCAGATTCGGCCACCGCCGTTTTCGCAGACGACGCCGCCAAGATCACTTCCGACACCTTCGCCCGCACCGTGTAATCCTGGTACGCCGGCAGCGCCACCGCCGCCAGGATGCCGATGATCGCGACCACGATCATCAGTTCGATCAGGGTGAAACCCTTTTGCAGGGTGCGCACGGAACGCTTCATTCGGAACTCCTCAGGACTTGTGGAAATTGGGCAACCTGCTGAGTCATGCAGATTGCGTGCCATGCCTCAAGCGGCCTGCCAAGGCCCTGAAATGCGAGGTTTTCCTCGCTTTGGCACATGAACCATGTGCCAAAGGACGCCAGCCCTGCCATTTTTGGCCGGTCGCCCTGACATTTTTGTCAGACTCAGCGCTGCCCCGGACGGAATTGCGACGGGCCCGGGCCGCGGCTTTCCAGGTGCCGGAACGTGATGCGGCCCTTGGTGAGGTCGTAGGGCGACAGCTCCAGCGACACGTTGTCGCCGGCCAGGATGCGGATGCGGTGCTTGCGCATCTTGCCGCCGGTGTACGCCACCAGCGAATGGCCGTTTTCCAACGTCACGCGAAAGCGCGAGTCGGGCAGAACCTCCTCGACACGGCCGCGCATTTCGATCAGTTCTTCCTTGCTCATAGCGACTCCTTGCAATGGTGTAGGGCATGCGTGCGGGGAACAGCGCCGGCACGGCATGGGTTCGCAGCAGTACCGCCCGCAAGCACTCCGGCAGGCCAGGACGGGTGCGCCGCCTTGGCAACGGATGGATGGAGCGGGGGGACTTGGAAAGCCGGCCCAGGGAGTCCGCCACCACGAAGATGGTCGACGAACACGCGATCAGCACAGCCAGCCGGTCGGATGCTTGCCGTTCGGCACGCCACGGGAATGCAGAACAGCCCTCGCCGCGGTAGTAGACCCAATGCGGCGAAGGCCGCAAGTGTAGTCGCCCTGGGCGCTGCGGGCCGGCGGTCCGGTCCAAATCCGATGGGGCAGCAAGGTTACGCGCGGGGTCGGACCGGATTGACGCGGCCGGGGCCCGCGACCACCATGCCGGCCAGCCTTGCCGCCTGCCGCCATGACCGACATGCCCTCTTCCATGGATGTGCAGACGTCCCCGCCACCCGCGGCATTGCCGCCCCTGGATCTCGCCGGGCTGGGCTGGGGCGCACCGTGGCAATGGCTCGCGCGTGGCGCACGGGACCTGCGGGCGGCCTGGGGCCAGTCGCTGTTCTTCGGCGCGGTGTTCTGGGCCATGGCGGCCGTGCTCGGATGGGTGTTCCGCGGCCGTCCGGAATGGACCATGACGGTGGTGTCGGGCTGCTTCCTCGTGGGGCCCTTCCTCGCGATGGGCCTGTACGACATCAGCCGGCGCCGCAGCACCGGCCTGCCGCAGGACCTGGGCGCCTCGCTGACCTGCTGGGACCGCCACATCCCCAGCATGGGCATGCTGGTGCTCGTGCTGATCGTGCTCGAGCTGCTGTGGGGCCGCGCCTCGCTCGTCGTGTTCGCGGTGTTCTTCCAGACCGGCATGCCGACCACGGCCAGCGTGCTGCAGGCGGTGTTCTCGCCGGACAACTGGCCCTTCGTGGCCGCCTACACCGTGGTCGGCAGCGTGTTCGCGGTGCTGGTGTTCTCGACCTGCGCGGTGTCCGTGCCGATGATCCTGGACCGCGACACCGACGCCGTGACGGCCGCCCTGCGCAGCTTCCAGCTCGTGCTCGCGCGGCCTGGCGTGATGCTGCTGTGGGCCGCGCTGATCGTGCTGCTGACGGCCGCCGGCCTTGCGGCCGTGGCATGATTGCCGTCTTGCCGGGCAGCTACACTTGACGCCTGCTTTGCTTCCCGCCTTATGTGCCAGATCACAGGAGAACGCTCATGCTTAAAGGAAAAG
>DATKFT010000979.1:0-3649 GCA_035544335.1 Pseudorhodoferax sp. | reverse complement strand
GTCGGAAACTGCGCTTGGTGTTCGGCTCCTCGGGCAACTTCAAGACGCAGATCCTGCAAGGCGCCCCGTTCCACTTGTTCATGTCCGCCGACGAGAACTTCGTCTACGAACTGGCCGACGCCGGCAAGACGCAAGACCGGGGCCGCGCCTATGCCGTGGGCCGTATCGGCATCATGGTGCCGCCGGGCTCGCCGTTGAAGGCCGACGGCGAGCTGAAGGACCTGGCCGCAGCGATGAAGGACGGCCGCTTGCAGAAGTTCGCCATCGCCAACCCCGAGCACGCCCCCTACGGTGCGCGGGCCATGGAAGCGCTGAAACACGCCGGCCTGTGGAGTGGCCTGCAGGGCAAGCTGGTGTTTGGCGAAAACATCTCGCAGGCGGCGCAGTTCGCCACTTCAGGCGCGACACAAGGCGGGATCATCGCCTACTCGCTCGCGTTGGCCCCGGCCATGGCCAAGCTGGGCAGCTTCCAGCTCATCCCCGAGAGCTGGCACCAGCCGCTGAAGCAGCGCATGGTGCTGGTCAAGGGTGCGCCCCCGGTGGCGCGCGACTTCTACGAATACCTCTCGACCCCGGCGGCGCAGGAAATCATGGTGCGCTACGGCTTCGCGATGCCCAGGGACTGACCGGCACAACCAGCGAGCCCCATGGACTGGCAAGCCCTCGTCCTGTCACTGGAACTGGCAGCCGCCACGCTGCTGGTGCTGCTGCCGCCCGGCCTGTGGCTGGGCCGCTGGCTGGCGCGCACGGCGTTCGCCGGCAAGGCCTGGATCGAAGCCCTGGTGGTGCTGCCGCTGGTGTTGCCGCCCACGGTGCTGGGCTACTACCTGCTGGTGACGCTAGGCGGCGCCTCGCCGCTGGGCGCCTGGGTGCAGCAGACCTTCGGCGTGCGCCTGACCTTCAACTTTCTCGGGCTGCTGATCGCCTCCGTGGTGTTCAACATTCCCTTCCTGGTGCAGCCGGTGCAGCGCGCCTTCGAGGCCATTCCGCGCGACCTGGGCGAGGCCGCCGCCGTCAGCGGCCTCGGCGGCTGGCAGACCTTCTGGCGCGTCGAACTGCCCCTGGCATGGCCCGGCGTGCTGTCGGCCATGGTGCTGACCTTCGTGCACACGTTGGGGGAGTTCGGCGTGATGCTGATGGTGGGCGGCAGCATCCCGGGCGAGACCCGCACCATCGCCATCGCAATCTATGACCGGGTGCAGGCATTCGACCTGGTCGGGGCCGACAGGATGGCCTTGCTGCTGCTCGTGTTCTCACTGGCGGCCGTGGGCGCATCATTCTTCGCATCGGCGCGCCTGGCGGTGCGTCGATGAGCGGTGCGGATCTGACCACCAACGCGGCGCTGCAGGTGGAGGTCGACCAGACGCGGCCCATGCCGGTGCATGGCAGCCTGCGTTGTGACGCAGGCGAGATGCTTGCCTTGGTAGGGCCTTCGGGTGCCGGGAAAACTTCGTTGATGCGTATCCTGGCCGGCTTGATGCGCCCGCAGCGTGGCAGCGTGGTGGTCGGTGGTGAAGTCTGGTGCGACACCGCGCGGGATGTGTTCCTGCCACCCCAGCGGCGCCACGTGGGCATGGTGTTTCAGCACTACGCGCTGATGCCGCATTTGAGCGCACTGGGCAATGTCGCGCTGTCGCTGCTGCACCTGGCGCCAGCCGAGCGGCGGCTGCAGGCGCGCTACTGGCTGGACCACGTGCACCTGAGCCCCGAGCAGCAGGCGCGCCGACCGGCCGGGCTGTCCGGTGGGCAGCAGCAGCGCGTGGCGGTGGCCCGCGCCCTGGCGCGCGAGCCGCGTTTGCTGCTGCTTGATGAGCCGTTCTCGGCCGTGGACCAGATGAACCGCGAAGGTCTGTACCGGCTGCTGGCAGATCTGCGGCGCGAACTGTCCATTCCCATCGTGCTGGTCACGCACGACCTGAACGAAGCCCGGATGCTGGCCGACCGGCTGGTGGTGATGGACGCCGGCCAGGTGTTGCAGGAGGGGACGCCTGCGCAGATCCACAACGCACCACGCAACGCCCGCGTTGCCGACCTGGTGGGCATCCAGAACCGATTCCATGGCCAGTGGCTGGGGCCGGCCGAGACCGCTGGCTACGGCCGCATGCGCTGGACTGGCGATGTCGATGCCGGTGCCTCGGCGCCGGTGCTGACCGTGCGCGACAAAGGCAAGCTGCCGCCCGGCCAGGCGCTCAACTGGATCATTCCCAGCGATGGCATCACGTTGGTGCCGCCGGAGGCACTGCGCAGCGACGACTTCGCCGCGAAGGTCGCCCAGGCGCGGCATCTGGGCGACACCACGCTGGCCGCGCTGACAGTGGCCGCCGTCCCGGGCGCGCAGATCGTGCTCACCTTATCTGGCCGGCAACGCCATGCGCTGATAGTGGGCGCGGCCGTCGGCGTGCGACTGGACGCAGACCTGGTGCACGTGATGCCGCTGCGCGACGCAAAGGCTTCGCAATGACGCAAGCAGCCCCACCGGGCAAGCAGCGTTCTGAAACGTTCGACGCCATGCACACCCCTCCTCCAGCATTGCGCCTGACGTTCGCCAGATCCGTCCAGGCGGCATTGGCCGGTATCGCCATCGGCACGTTGGGCGGCCTCATCGGGCTGGGCGGCGCTGAGTTCCGCCTGCCGTTGCTGATCGGCCCGTTTGGTTTCGTTGCGCTGCACGCAGTCATTCTCAACAAGGCCATGAGCCTGGTCGTGGTCGCTGCGGCCCTGGTGTTCCGCACCAAGGCCGTGCCGCTGGAGCAGGTGCTGGCCAATGCGCCGATCCTCGTGAACCTGCTGGCCGGCAGCCTGCTGGGCGCCTGGCTCGGCGCCGGCTGGGCCACGCGCATGCGACATCAGACGCTGTACAAGGTCATTGCCGGGCTGCTGCTGTTGATCGCCGTGGCGCTGGTCGCCGAGCATTGGATGCCGGCCCATGGCGAGCCGCTGCTGTCGGGTGCTGCACAGTGGATGGCTGGCCTGGTGGCTGGCTTCGGCATTGGCGTGGTGGCTTCGCTGATGGGCGTTGCCGGCGGCGAGCTGCTGATTCCCACCCTGGTGCTTCTGTTCGGCACGGAGATCAAGCTGGCAGGCAGCCTGTCTCTGGCCGTGAGCCTGCCGACCATGGTCGTCGGCTTCATGCGCTACAGCCGCGACAGCAGTTTCGAGGTGCTGGCCCGGAACCGGCGATTCGTGCTCATCATGGCCACCGGCTCGCTGGTGGGCGCCGCAATCGGCGGCGCGTTGCTCGGGGTCGTGGCCTCGGCCGTGCTGCTGCCCCTGCTGAGCGTGATCCTCGTGATTTCGGCGTTCAAGGTCTGGCGGCACGCATAAGCCACCACCGTGGCGCCAGTGCGCCCGTCGGCCTGCCTGATGGAGGGCTGGGCTCGCGCCTTCGATTCCGGTGATGGTCCTGCGCTGAGGCATGACGGCCTCGCACCCCGTTCAGCAACAGGTACGGGATCGAGGCGCCGACCTCAAGGGCGCGGATCACACAGCACTCCCTGGCTTCGCGGCGGCGTCCAGGAAGGCCAGCAAGGGCGCATAACCCGAGTCCTTCAGCGCCTGGCCACGTGCGACAAAAACGTCTGCAGACCCCTTCACGCCATGGCCCTCCAGCAGCCTGTTCATGAAGTTGAACAGACACACGGTCAGCACC
>DATKFT010000978.1:0-2152 GCA_035544335.1 Pseudorhodoferax sp. | reverse complement strand
CCACGCTGGTCACCCGGGATGCGGAAGACATTCGCCGTTTCCATGCGGAGCACCAGGACATCATTCTCAAGCCCCTGGACGGCATGGGCGGCATGGGCATTTTCCGCGTCAAGGCCGACGGCCTGAACCTGGGCTCCATCGTCGAGACGCTCAACAAGGACGGCGCCGAGACCATCATGGTGCAGCGCTTCGTGCCCGAGATCGTGCAGGGCGACAAGCGCATCCTGGTCATCGGCGGCAAGCCCGTGCCGTTCTCGCTCGCGCGCATCCCGCAGGGCAGCGAGGTGCGCGGCAACCTGGCGGCCGGCGGCAAGGGCGTGGCCCAGCCGCTCACGCAGCGCGACCGCGAGATCGCCGAGGCGCTGGGCCCGGTGCTGGCCGCGCGCGGCCTGCTGCTCGTGGGCCTGGACGCGATCGGTGACTGCCTGACGGAAGTCAACGTGACCAGCCCGACCTGTTTCCAGGAGATCAGCGAGCAGACCGGCTTCGACGTGCCCGCGATGTTCGTCGATGCGCTGGAGGCCGCGCTGGCGACTTGAGCCCGGCCGCTTGATCAGGTGGCCAGGGCCGCCACGGTCTGCTGCAGCAGATCGGCCACGGCCGCCATGCCCGCGTCCTCCAGCGTGGTCGCGCGGCACCACAGGTAGATGGGCCGTGGCCGCGGCGGCATGGCCAGCGCCAGCTCCTGCACACCGAAGCGCGCCGCCAGCCGGTGCAGCGGAAAGCGCGGCAGCACCGCGAGGTGCTGGCCCTGGGCCAATGTGTCCAGCAGCACGAAGGGCTCGCCCAGCACCGTGAGCTCCACGCGCATGGCCTGCACGCCCGCGGCGGCCAGCATCTCGCGCACCTCCTGGTCGAAGGGCGAGGCCGAGCCCAGGCTGATCCAGCGCTGCGCACCGGTCCCGCCACCGTCCAGCCGCTGCCGCCCTGCCATCGCGTGGGTGCGCCCGCAGAACACGCCCAGCGCATCGGCCACGAGCAGCCGGCGCTCGATGCCCGGCGGCGGGCGCTCCAGCCAAGCGGGCGCGACCACGAACTCGTGGTGGCCGTCGATGAGCTGCTCCACGAGCAGGTGCGGCCGGTCGCTCTGCACCGACAGCGCGAGGTCCGGAAAACGCGCCAGCAGCACGCGCACGAGCTCGCCGCCCACGGCCGCGCCGACCAGCGGCCCGGCGCCGATGCGCACCGGCCTGCCCATGCCGCTGCGGTGGCGCGCCGTGACCTCGGCCGCGTCCTTGAGCCGGCGGCCGATCGCGCGGCCCTCGCGCGCGAGCATCTCGCCCAGCGGCGTGCTGCGCACGCCATAGCGGCTGCGCTCGAACAGCGCGCCACCGGCCTGCATCTCCAGCGTCTGCATGTTGTGCGTGAGCGTGGGCTGCGTGAGGTGCAGGTGGCGGCTGGCCTGCGTGATGGAGCCCTTCTCGAGGATCGTGGCGAGCTGCACGAGGTGGCGCGGATCCATAGAAAATTTTCAGTTTGGGCTGCAATTTTCAATTTTACGGATGGACAGCGCTGGCCTACAGTGCGCCCCGGCCTCTCCCGGCTCGCGCCAGAACCTGCATGAAACCCAACCTCATCTTCATCGTCGCCGACGACCTCGGCTACGCCGACCTGGGCTGCTACGGCGGCCGGCCGGCCGACTTCGGTCCCGTGTCGCCCCACATCGACGCACTGGCCGCTGGCGGCCTGCGCTTCACCGAGGGCTACAGCAACTCGCCGGTCTGCTCGCCCACGCGCTTTGCGCTCATGACCATGCGCTACCAGTACCGGCTGCGCGGCGGCATGGAGGAACCCATCAACAGCCGCAGCAAGGGCAGCCCCACGCTGGGCCTGCCGGCCGACATGCCGACCCTGCCCTCGCTGCTGCGCGAGGCCGGCTACGCCACGGCGCTGATCGGCAAATGGCACCTGGGCTATCCGCCGGCCTTCGGCCCGCAGCGCTCGGGCTACGACGACTTCTACGGCATCATGGCCGGCGGCGTGGACTACTTCAGCCACTGCTCGGGCAAGGGCGACCACGACCTCTACGAGAACGAGGCCGAACGCCACGACGTGGGCTACCTGACCGACCTGCTGTCGCGCCGCGCCGTGGACCATGTGAAGGCGCGCGCCGCGGCGGCCCGCGCAGGCCAGCCCTTCTTCCTGAGCCTGC
>DATKFT010000977.1:0-9825 GCA_035544335.1 Pseudorhodoferax sp. | reverse complement strand
AAACCCAGCGCGATGGAGAGCCCGAACATGCCCCACCCTGACAGTGTTGGGATGGCAACGGGGGCCGCGGCAAGGACCGTCAACGTGCCTGCGACATAGCTGATGCTGTAGTTGCCGGCGACTGCACCGGTGGCGATGATGGGATAGGTGCCGGGCGGGGAAGCGGGAGTGGCGGTGGTGCTGAACGTTGCAGGGGTAGACAGCACGGCATCGGTCTCACCATTGACCAATCCTGAGTAAGTGGCCGTGAATATCGGGTCTGCGGCACCCACCAAGCGACTGGCGTTGTTGACCGCGATGGAAAGGGGCGCGGGGGTAATGGTCAATGTCCCGTTGACTGGCGCCTGCAAGACATAGTTGGCATTGCTGACGGCACCGGTTGCGGTGATGGGGTAGCTCCCCACCGGAGATACCGCAGTCGCGGTTGTCGCTATTGTTGGTTGGGTGGTCAATGCAACTGCGGCAGTTTCCCCCGAAGCCAGACCCGCATAGCTCGCAGTAAAAGCAGGGCTGGCACCGCCGTAATTGCGGCTTGTGTTGTTCGCGGTGATCGTGAGCGGCGATGGCGTCACAGTGAGCTGAACCGTGATTTGCTCCAGCAGTGCGTTGTCGCTCTTTCGATTGCGCAAGAAAGTGACTGTCGCACTGCCGGCCGAAGCGGAAAAGTTGCTGTAGACGAAATAGACAACCACCGAGCCTTCGCCTACCCTCGACCCGAGGGAGAAGACCGTGGGGTCACTGGACACCGCTGTGGTCGCGAAAGGCGTTGCATCCAAGCCGTCCGAACGCACATAGGAGGTCGGTTCTTTGGCCTGCTTGTAGTCCAGGTTGTAGGTGCCACTGTCGGCCAGGTCAGGGCCGAGGGGTCGGAAACCAAAAGACGCGAGGGCCGCAGACCCATGGAACAGTGCCGCAAGCACCGGTGCAGCACGGCTCAGCTTTCTAAATTTTTGAAGAGTTTTTTGCCTGCTATCACCGCCCAAGGCCAAAAATCGATGTCTGGCAATCGTGTTCGCATCGGGCGCAAGAGAGCATGAGAGAAGTCGCATTCCAGCTTTTTTCGGTTGTGGTGGATCAGTCGACCAAGGGCTGTCCGGGGCAATGAACCCCATGCGACGGACCGATTCCATCCTACTATGTCGTTTCTGCGGTGTTATGTGAGCATTCAGGAACGCGACGCCGAACGACAGCCAGGCAGAACGCGTTGCCACCCACCTCAATGGCTTGCAGCTCCTGCACCGTCGCCCCGGCCAGGTGATGGCGCCGGCCGACAAAGAAACCGTGACCTTGAAGCAGAAATCCACGTTCGCCGCCGGCGGGCTGCTGAATGCGAATGTGGTGTTCGCTGCAACGCTCACGCCAAACGCGTTCCCCTTGGACAGGTCAAACGTGTTTGCCGGCGCGCCACTCAAGACGCAGCGTACCGGGCCGGACAGGGTGGTGAGCCCCTTGAGTTCGGCATCCGTTGCGGGAGCAGCGCCCAGCGCGGTGCGACCGGCCGCGGCGTCGGCCACCGTCTGTGTCCGGCGACTGGTACGAACCGCCCGTGAGCCTGGCTGCGCTCGCGCGGTTGCTGCGCGTGGGCGCGCACCACGAATCGGCGTTGCGCTTCAAGGTCAATGTTCTGTCCCGCACCTTCGTACCGTCTCGGTGGCTCAGCGCGGCGGCATTCAAGGCCATTGCGCTGGATTTCATGGTGCTGGGCAATGCCTACTTGGAGCGGCGCTACAAGCGACTCGGCGGGCTGCTGGAGCTGCGCCATGCGCTCGGCAAGTACGTGCGCCGCGGCACCGACCCGGGCCTTCTTCGTGACCGATCTGCAGAGCCCGCACGAATTCCCGCGCGATGCGGTCATCGACCTGCGTGAGCAGGACATCCATCAGGAAATCTACGGCCTGCCGCCGTACCTGGGCGCGCTGCAGTCGGCGCTGTTGAACGAGTCGGCCACGCTGTTCCGCCGCCGCTACTACAACAATGGTTCGCACGCGGGCTTCATCCTGTACGTGTCTGATGCATCGCAGGCGCAGGGCGACATCGACAAGATGCGCGAGCAGCTGACGAAAACGAAGGGCCAGGGAAATTTCCAGAACCTCTTCTACTACTCGCCGGGCGGCAAGAAAGACGGCATCCAGTTGATCCCCATCAGCGAGGTGGTGGCCAAGGACGATTTCCTCAACATCAAGAACGTGAGCCGTGACGACGTGTTGGCCGTGCACCGCGTGCCGCCGCAGCGCATGGGCATGCTGCCCAACGCTGGGGCCGGCTTCGGGGATGTCGAGAAAGCCGCAACCGTGTTCGCGCGCAACGAGATCGCACCGCTGCAGACCGCCCTGGCGGACGCCATCAACACCGCGGCCGGCCGCAAGGTCTGCCAGTTCAAGCCCTACCTGCTGCTCGAGCCGGCCGCGTAGGCGACCCACGCCCCCGACCGAGCCCGCCGCGTGCGGGCTTTTTTGCGCCTGCGTGCGGCCAGGCCGCCGCCCGTGTGCTGCGCCGATGCGACACATTTGCGCCCGGAGACCCCACGATGGTCCGCGGCGCGCCGTCGAGATCCCGCCGCGCCTGGCGCTCTGGCGGCGGCTGGTGGGCGCTGCTGCGGCGTCCCCAACGCGTGCCAACCGGGCTCGCGCCGGGCTCAGCGCTTCCCGCTGCCGCGCAGGCGCAGCGCGGCGACGCCCGCGAGCATCAGCATGAGACCGGCCAGTGCGACTTCGTGCAGAGTCGGGACCGGGACAACGGGCTGAACGCAGGCGCTCGACCAGGGAGAACTTCCCGTGGCAGTGTTCCAGGCCAGGTCGTTGGCGCTGCCTGTGGCCAGCGTGAAGAGGTTGGGGCACACGCTGGAACCGGCGGCCTGCAGGGAGGCCGGCGCCGTTGGCAGCAGACCGCTGAGCCGGTTGTTGGCCACATGAAAATTCTGCAATGCGTTGAGGTCTGCCAGGCTCGGTACCGATCCCGTGAGGCCGTTGTCTGCCACGGAGAAATAGCCCAGGCTCGCAAGGCCGCTCAGCGGTGGAATGCTGCCACTGAGCTGGTTTGAGCTGACGTTGAAGACCCCCAGGTTCGCGAGGCCTGCCAGGTCCGGCAGCGCGCCGCTGAGCTGGTTGCGGTCGACCGTGAAGTACGCGAGACCGGCGATACCCGCCAGCGGCGGGATGGCGCCCGTGAGCTGGTTGGTGTGGACGTTGAACACCACCAGGCTGGGCAATCCGGCCAGCGGCGGAATCGACCCGCTGAGCTGGTTGAGCGAGGCGTTGAACTGGAAAAGGCTGGGCAGGTTGCTGAAGTCCGGCAGCGTGCCCGTGAGCTGGTTCGACGACACGTTGAAGAAGCCAAGTGCGGTCAGGCCATTCAGCGCTGGAATGCTACCGCCAAGCTGGTTGCCAGAGAGGTCGACGGACACCAGGTCGACGAGGTCGACAAGTGGACTCAGGCTCCCGCTGAGTCCGTTGCTGCCGAGATCCAGGCGGGTCACGGTGGTGTCGCCCAGGCCGCAGCCGATGCCCAACCAGCCGTTGTCGCAGGGGTCGCCAACCAACCAGTTGCTGCTGTTCGTCCAGCCCGGGCCGTTGGTGGCGTTGTACAGCGCGATCAGCGCGTCGCGCTGCGCCTGCGGCACGGCCGCCTGGACCTGGCCCATCAGACTGGCCAGGCCGCCCAGGCAGAGCGTGGCAGCGGCGAGGCCTTGCTGAGCAAGGCGTAGGAAAGCGCCAGGAGTGCGGCGGGCGGTCGATGGCAGCAGCATGGCGGTCGATTGATCCTGCTAATTCTGTGCTTTATGAGGAGCGCGGCGCGGGCAATGGTAACGAATGGCGTGTCGGCAAAGCCCTTTTTGACGGGCCTATGGCGTCGGCCTACAGGAACGCAAAAAAGTTCGCCAAGGTCCTGCGCTCAAGCGCGTTGATGTGCCTCCCCTTTGCCGCCAGGGATCACGTCGTAGTGAGCCGGCCGGCGCCAGGGACCTGGGGTGCCAGTTTTGGCCTTTTGGGGGAGGCCTTCCGACATCGGCGGGAAGGAGCAGCAGCGCAGCAGCCTGGAGTGAGTCGAAACTGAGTCGCTCTAGGCGCGCTCCCCTCCGAACCCTCCATTGGACTCAGGGCGACCCGCAGTGCCCGGTGCTTCGGCACCTTTGCCCTCATGTGCTGCAGGGTGGCCTGTGGAATCGCGGAAATCAGCTGAATGCTAGTGTTTATGCGGGTTCCCAGCGGTCACCCTCTCCGCCAAGGATCGGCTTCAAGAGGCTCGCAAGGCCCTGCTCTGCGGGGATTTTTCGTTCCAGGCCGCTTCATGCGGGCGTCTGAACACCCGCTCGCGATCAGCACAACCCGGCCCAGCCTGCACCCCAAGGCTCCCCGGATCGGCTTCAGCCGACCCCAGGATCAGACCAAGGCCTTGCTGAATGTCGCCAGCAGACGCGTCCAGGCGCGTTCGGCTTGGGCCGCATCGTAGACCCGTGAGTCGGGCGGGCACCAGCCGTGGGCCGCCGGGTACACCTCCACCTCGGCCGGCAGCTTCGCGCTGTCGAACGCGGCGCGCAGGGCGGTTTTGGCTTCGGGGTCTTTGGTGTCGTCGTTTTCGGCCACCGCGATCAAGTAGTGCGCCTGGGTCTGGGCCACCAGGCGATGCGGGCTGTCGGGCGCCGGTGTCACCATGGCGGCGCCATGGAAGCTGCCAACGGCGCCCACGCGGCCCGGCGCGACGGTGGCCGTGCGCACCGCGATCGGCCCGCCCATGCAGTAGCCGGTGGTACCCATCTTGCGCGCCTTGTCCACCTCGGCCTGGGCGTCGAGCCAGGCCACGAAGGCCTTGCCGTCGCTCAGGTGCATGGCCGGCGTCAGGGCCTGCATCAGCGGCATCACTTCGGCGATCGGTGTCTGGCCACCCTGCGCCGCGGTGGGGGCCTTCTTCTGGCGGTAAAAGGGATTGACCACGAGCACGCTGTAGCCCGACTCCGCCAGGCGCCGGCCCATCTGCCGGAAGGCTGGGCGCAGACCGAACACGTCGGGCCACACCAGCACGGCGGGCGCGGCGCCCGCCGTGGGGGCGACGAAGTAGGCGTCGCAGCTGCCATCCGGTGTGGTGATGCTCACCTCGCGCTCGGCCACGGCCACGGCGTTGGCCACACCGGGCAACACGGTCAGCAGGCCGGCGGACGCCACCCACGCAGCGAAGTCGCGGCGGGTGTACTTGTTGAGCTCTTCCTGGTCGTTCAGATCGCACATGGTGGGTCCATTTCCATTGAAGAAAAATGCCCGGCAGCTTATGCGATGAATCGGGCCGCCTGCAACAAGGGGCATTGTTCCAGCGCCCACGCTCCCGGGGCTCCGTGTGCGGCGGACTCGGCCCATACACCGTTGCGTCATACCTGGCGCCTGGGCTGTCGCGAAGCGAACGGAGGCAGCCACGTTGGCGGGGCGGTTTTCGTGAAGCGGGTGCCCACGCATGCTTCGCTTTGTGGCGGCATATCGCAGCCAGGCATGGCCTGGGTGAGGTTCGACGTTTCAGCTCACGCAGGACGCGGCCGGGCCGTTGGCACCACTCCCTCCACCCCCGCCACCCCCGCCAGGCGCGGCAGCAGCCGCTGCGCCGTCCCATGCAGGATCGCGCGGCGCTCGTCCTCGCGCCAGCCCTGGTAGTCGGCGAAGCGCTGCAGCGAGGGCGCGATGGTGGACGGATGCATCATCGGGTAGTCGAAGCCCAGCATGAGCTGCGTGGCCGGCACCAGGCGGCGCAGCGCGTCCTGCGAGGCCGCGGCCGTGGACGCCGTCAGGTCGTAGTGAAAGCTCGCAAAGCCCGCGAGGATCTGCTCGCCCGTGGGCATGGGGCGGCCCTCCAGGGCCGCGAAATGCGGCGCCAGCACGCTCACGCGCGTGGCCAGGTAGGGCACGGTGCCGCCGCCGTGCGTGCAGATGATGTTCACGCGCGGGTGGCGCGCCTTGGCGCCCGAGGCCACGAGCTGGGTGGCCATGCGCGTGGAATCGAACATGAACTCCAGGATGGACGCGTTGAGCCCCATGCCCACGAGGTCGAAGCCCTTGGGCGTGGTCGGGTGCACGAACAGTGTGCAGCCGCGCCGGTCCATCTCGGCGAACCAGGCCTCGTAGCGCGCATCGCCGAGGTAGACCCCGTCCACATGCGTGCTCGACGACACGCCGTCCAGCCCCAGCACATCCAGCGCGTAGGCCATCTCGGCGATGGCCGCGTCCATGTCGTCCAGCGGCAGCACGGCGAACGCGCCGAAGCGCCTGGGATGGCGCGCGACGATCTCGGCCAACTGCTCGTTCATGTCACGGGCCAGCCGGCGCGCCGGCTCGCCGCGCAGAAAGGAGGTGGCACTGGGCCAGGACAGCACGCTGGCCGCGATGCCATGCCGGTCCATCACGGCCAGCTGCGCTGCGGGCGACCAGTCGGGCGCCGGCGTGCCGGCGATCATCAGCGTTCCCGCGGTCTGGCCGCGCGCGCGGGCCGCGGCCTGGCACCACAGCGGCAGCAACGCGTGGGCGTGGACATCGATGAGCGGTACGGGCTCGGCGGGCAGCGGCATGCGGGCTCCTTCACTTGATCTTGCGCAGGCGAGCGCCCGCGGGCGCGGCCGGCGGCTGGGGCAGCGTGGGTGCACTGGGGGCTGCTGCTGCAGGCGCGGTACCGAGTTCGGCGATGCCCGAGCTGCGGTACTTCTCGACCAGGTTGCCGATCAGCTGCAGCGTGAACGGCGAGTAGTCGGTCAGGCTGATCGCGCCGATCGGATGCGCGCCCGTGTCCAGCTGCACGGGCAGCCGCGTCATGAGGCCGGCGATGACCTCGCTGTGCACATGGTGCACCTGGAACGCGGACAGCAGGTCCGACTCCTTCACGAGCACGCGCCGCACGAGCACGTCCTCGACCTCGAGCGAGACGCGCAGCGCCTGGCGGTGCTCGGCGAACAGCGCGTCCACGCGCGCACGCATCATGGAGCCCGCTGGCCCCAGCACCCAGTCCCAGCGCGCGAGGTCGGCCACGCTGAGCGACTCGGCCGCGGCCAGCGGATGGCCGGCGCGGCAGTACACATGGGCCACATCGTGGTACAGCACCTCCTGGCGCAGGTGCGGGAAGTCCGCCGTGCTGAGCAGCCGGCCGAACAGGATCTCGATGCGGCCCTCGTGCAGGTGGTGCAGCATCTCGTCCTGCGTGCCGGTCACCAGGCTCATGTGGACCTCGGGGAACTGCCGCGCGCTGGCGACGATGGCCTGCGCGAACTGCTGGATGGGTTGCACCGAGACCGCACCCAGCCGCACCACCTGGCGCCGGTCGCGGCGAAAGCGTTCCACGCCATCCTGCGCGCGCCGCATCTCCAGCCGCACGGCGCGCGCGCGTTCCATGAGCGTGCGGCCCAGCGGCGTGAGCACCACGCCCTTGGTGCCGCGCTCGAAGATCTTCTCGCCCAGCCGGCCCTCGAAGTCGCGCACGGTGCGCGTGAGCGAGGGCTGCGAGACATGCAGCACCGTGGTCGCGCTGTTGATGCTGCCGCACTCGGCCACGGTTAGCAGGGTGAGCAGCGCGTCTGCGCTGATGGGGCGTGTCATGCGGGCACCTCGGCCGTCGGCTGCGTGGGACAGGCAGTATCGGCGCCGAAGCCGAAGTCCGCGAGCACCTGGCGCAGGTGGGCGCAGGCCGCCGCCGTGCAGCGCTCGGCCTGTGCCGCCACATGCCCGTCGGGGCGCACCAGCAGCGCTCCGCCGGCGTCCAGCAGCGGCGAGGCCAGCCAGGCCTGCTCGAACGCCGCCGCAGGCGGCGCGGCGACGCTGTGCAGCGGGCGCAGATCGGACAGCGCGGCACGCCAGGCTCCGCTGTCCGTGCCGACCAGCAGCGTGAAGCGCTGTGCGTCGAGCAGGTCCAGCGTGGAGCAGCGCAGCCCTTCGCGCAGCAGCCACGCGTGCGGCATGCGCGCGCCGCGCGCCAGGCTGGGTTCGTAGCGCATGGGGTCGGCCGGCCCGCGCACGGGTGGCCCGTAGCCAAAACCCAGCTGCAGGCCCTCGCTCAGGAAATGTTCGCGGTGGCGCTGCAGCTCCTGGGCCAGCGCGGCCTGTTGCGCCGCATCCGGCGGGCCATCGGCCAGCACCCGCTCGGCCAGCCCGAACAGGCCGCCGAGCTTGCTCGCGTTGGCCAGGCTCTGGTCCGTGTTGATGCGCGCCACGGGCTGGCGCTCGGCCTCGTAGCTGTCCAGCAGCGTGGCGTCGGCCCGGCCGTCCAGCACGGCCGCCAGCTTCCAGGCCAGGTTGTGCGCGTCCTGGATGCCGGTGTTCAGGCCC
The DNA here is from genome assembly GCA_035544335.1 of Pseudorhodoferax sp. Classification (GTDB taxonomy): domain Bacteria; phylum Pseudomonadota; class Gammaproteobacteria; order Burkholderiales; family Burkholderiaceae_C; genus Pseudorhodoferax. The sequence continues at coordinate 1,537 of DATKFT010000977.1, read as the reverse complement.
AGGCCGCCCGTCGGCGGAAAACGGTGCGCCGCATCGCCGACCAGGAAGCAGCGCCCGGCCCGGTAGCGCTGCGCGACCTGGGCCGCCATCGTCCACGGCACGACATGGCGGATGGCGATCTCGGCCTGCGCATCGCCGATGGCCTCGCGCACCATGGCGCGGCAGCGCGCGTCGGGGTAGTCGGCGCGGTCGAAGCGCTCGGGCACGTCGCGCGGCGTGAAGACCCAGGTGCGCCGCATGTCGTAGGCGATGAAGGTGCCGCGCGCCGCGGGGTCCAGCACCCAGTACAGCACGGCCGGCCGCTGGCCGACCAGCGGCGTGAGGTCGGCCTCGAAATGGATGGTGATGCGCGGGCGCACGGCCGGCACGCCGTCCATGGCGATGCCCAGGTGCTCGCGCACGGCGCTGTTGGCGCCATCGGCGGCCAGCAGCCAGGCGCCCTCGAGGCGGTAGGCGCCGTCCGGGCCGGCGATCTCGGCCACCACGCCGTCGCCGGCGTCTTCGCAGGCCAGGAAGCCGTGGCCCAGCCGCAGCTCCACCAGCGGCTCGGCCTGCACACGCGCGCGCAGCAGGGACTCGAACAAGGGCTGGGCCAGGTTCAGCAGCGGCGTGGGCGAGGGCTCCTGCGCGGCGGGCACGGCCGGGTCGGCGAGCGGCAGGCTGCCGAACTCGGTGCCGGTCAGCGTGCTCACGAAGCGCGCGCAGTTGCCCCCGGGCACATGCGGTGCCAGGCGCCGCATGGCGGGCACATCCAGCCCCAGCGCACGGCAGATTTCCAGGCTGCGCGGGTTCAGCACATGGGCCTTGGGCGCACCGGATGCGCGCGGCAGGCGGCGCTCGCAGACGATGCTGCGCCGGCCCTGCTGGGCCAGCAGCAGGGCCGTCACGAGGCCGACGGGGCCGCCGCCGATGACGAGCACGGGCCTCATGGCGCGGCCTGGAAGACGGGCAGCAGCTGCCGGTAGGCGATGCGCAGCCGGCCGTCCGCACCGCGCGCGTAGCGGTCCGCGAGGTCGGCCACCATCGCGATGCAGGGCCTGCGGTCCGCGTCGTCGCTGCGGAACAGCGTCAGCACGGCCTGGGCCTGCAAGAGGCCGGTGCCGGCGTCCTGTTCCACGCGCAGATTGGAGAACAGGTGGCGCGTGGTGCGGCCGGCCATGCGCTGGCGCCGCGCCAGGCCTTCTGCGATCTGCGCGCGGCCGATGGCTGAGGCCTGCGGCAGGTGCTGCTCGGCGGTCTCGGTGAACAGCACGGCGGCCGATTCGGCCTGGCCCGAATCGATCGCGTGTGCCCAGTCGGCCAGCAGGGTTTCGACCTCGGCACGCAGGCTCGCGTCGGGGTTGCTCATGGTGTGCACGGATGTTCCTTGCTGCAAAGGCCTTGCGCTGCGTGGCCTGCGGGTGGTTCGGGTGGCCGGCGCAGGCTCAGCGCCGGGGCAGGCCGCGCGGGCCGATGTCGGGGCGGCGGGTCAGCGCGGCCAGGCTTTCACCAGACTTCGGCGGGGCCGAGCAGCAGGAGGAACGAGCCGGCCACCCCG
>DATKFT010000976.1:0-17770 GCA_035544335.1 Pseudorhodoferax sp. | reverse complement strand
GCCGGGCTGATCGGCTTCACGCGCGCGCTGGCGCTGGAGCAGGGCAAGTTCAACATCACGGCCAACGCCATCGCGCCGGGCTTCATCGAGACCGAACTCGTGCGCGCACTGCCGACCTACGAGCGGCTGCGCGACGGCGCGCTGGCGCGCAACTCCGTGCCGCGCGTGGGCACGCCCGAGGACGTGGCCGGCGCCATCCTGTACCTGGCCTCCGAATGGGGCGGCTACATCACGGGCGAGACGCTCCATGTGAGCGGCGGCCGCTTCAGCGGCTGAGGAGCGGCACCATGCAGCTCACGCAGGGCCTGCACCGCATGCTGCAACAGCAGCCCGGCAAGATCGCCACCTGGTTCGCGCTGCCCGACGGCAGCGTGCGCGCACGGACCTACGCGCAGCTCGGCGAGCGCGCCGCGCGCATCGCCAGCGTGCTGCGCGCGCACGGCGTGGCGCCCGGCGACCGCGTGGCCCTGCTGTCGGCCAACAGCGACCGCTACCTCGAGTTCTTCATGGCCAGCTGGTGGGCCGGCGCCATCGCCTGCCCCGTCAACATGCGCTGGAGTGCGGCCGAGATGGCCTACGCGCTGGACGACGCGCAGGTGCGCGTGCTGCTCGTGGAGCACAGTTACCTGCCGCTGCTGCCCGACATCCGCCGGCAGGCGCGCGGCGCGTTCACCGTGCTGCTGTTCGGCGACGCGGACGGCAGCGCCGCCGTGCCGGCCGACCTGCCGGATCTGGAAGTGCTGCTCGCCGCCGCGGCGCCGGCCGCCGAGCACCAGGGCCGGCAGGACGATGCGGCCGCGATCTTCTACACCGGCGGCACCACCGGCCTGCCCAAGGGCGTGGTGCTTTCGCACCTGAACCTGTGGTCCTCGGCCATGGGCCGCATGGCCCAGGTGCCCTCGTCGGCCGATGCGGTGGCACTGCACGTGGCGCCCATGTTCCACCTGGCCTCGGCCGGGCGGCTGGTCTCGCACACGCTGATCGGCGGCTCGGCCCTGGTCCTGCCGAGCTTCCGGCCCGACAGCGTGGTCGACGCGATCGAACGCCATGCCGTGGCCGAGGTCGTGCTGATCCCGAGCATGCTGCTGATGCTGCTGGACCACCCCAGCTTCGACCCCGGGCGGCTGGCCAGCCTGCGCCGCATCACCTACGGCGGCGCGCCGATCTCGCCGGCCCTGCTCGACCGCGCGCTGCAGGTCTTGCCACAGGCCGAGTTCGTGCAGTGCTATGGGCAGACCGAGGCCGCGCCGCTCATCACGATCAATCCGCACGAGAGCCATGTGGGCGAAGGCCGGCGGCTCGGCCGGCTGCGCTCGGCCGGCCGCGTCGTCTACGGCGTGCAGATGCGCGTCGTCGACCCCGAGGGCCGGGACACCCCACCCGGCGTGGCCGGCGAGATCATCGCGCGCGGCCCCAACGTGATGCTGGGCTACTGGCGCAAGCCCGAGGAGACGGCCAAGGCCTTGCGCGGCGGCTGGCTGCACACGGGCGACGGCGGCTACCTGGACGAACACGGCTACCTCTACGTGGTCGACCGGCTCAAGGACATGGTCATCACGGGCGGCGAGAACGTGTACTCGGCCGAGGTCGAGAACGCGCTGACCGAGCACCCGGCCGTCGCCCAGTGCGCCGTGATCGGCATCCCGAGCGCGACCTGGGGCGAGAGCGTGCACGCCGTGGTCGTGCTCAAGGCTGGCGTGCCGGCCACGGCGGCCGAACTGCAGGCCCACTGCAAGGCGCGCATCGCGGGCTACAAGTGCCCCAAGAGCGTGGAGTTCCGCGGCGAGCTGCCGCTGTCCTCGGTCGGCAAGGTGCTCAAGACCGCGCTGCGCCAGCCCTACCTGGACGCGGTGCGCTAGCACCGCACAGCGCGCAGGAGATCGCTGGACATCGCTGATGGGGCGAGCCACGCGCGCGCCCGCGTCTACCTGGGCAGGGGCTTTCCCACCCCTGCCCGATCGGGCTAGGGGGCGACCGCATGGCAGGCGCCGACCATGCAGCACATCGGCAACAAGGCCGGCACCGCATCGTGCCGGCACACAAGGAGACGACGACATGCAGAACATTCGAGCATGGTGGGCCCGCGCCGGCGCGGGCGCACTGCTGGCCTGCGCGGCCCTCGCCACGGCCGCCGCGGACTACCCGGACCGCCCCGTGCGCCTGGTCGTCAGCGTGCAGCCCGGCGGCGCGACCGACATCGCGGCGCGCACCGTGGCCAACAAGCTCGGCGAGCGGCTGGGCCAGAGCGTGGTGGTGGAGAACAGGCCCGGCGCGGCGACGCGGCTGGGCACCGAGTTCGTGACCAAGGCCAAGCCCGACGGCTACACGCTGGGCCTGTTCTTCGGCATCGCCGGCCTGTTCCAGCTGATGTTCGACGGCTACGCACCGCTGGAGCCCGGCAAGGACTTCGAGGCCATCACGCTGTTCGCACGCGCGCCCTCCTTCCTGGCCGTGAACGCCGCGCTGCCCGTGCATTCGGTGGCGGATTTCATCGCCTACGCCAGGCAAAAGAACGGCGGCCCGAGCTTCGGCCACAGCGGCAACGCCTCGACCACCAACCTGGGCGCACTGGCGCTGCTCAAGTCGGTCGGCGTGTCCGGCATCGGCGTGGCCTACAAGGGCAACGGCCCGACGGCCGTGGCCATCGCCGCGGGCGACATCGACTTCGGGCTCATCGACTACCCCTCGGCCCGGCCCATGGTCGAGCGCGGCGCGATCCGGCTGATCGCGATCACCGAGCCGCAGCGCTCGCCGCTGCGCCCGGAGCTGCCCACCACGGGCGAGCAAGGCATCACGCGCAGCATCGACGGCGTCACGCCCTGGTTCTTCCTGGCGGCGCCGGCCGGCACGCCGCCGGCCGTGATCGCGCTGCTGAACCGGCACGTCAACGAGGTGCTCAAGCTGCCCGAGGTGCTGGAGCGGCTGCAGGCCGCCGGTGTCGACGCCGAAGGCAGCACGCCGGCCCAGGCCGTGGAGCGCTTCCAGGCCGACCGCGAGCGGCTGACGGGCATCGCGCGCGACCTCGGCGTGTCGCTGAAGAACTGAGGGGCTCAGAGGCGTCGCCCGCGCTCGCGCGCCGGCACGGCGCACGCGCCCCCTCAGGCGGCCAGACGCTCGCGCACGAAGTCCAGCGTCGCGCGGCCGTCCTGCAGCAGCGCGGCCCCCAGCGCACGCGCGCACTGCCCGGCCGTGGCACCGGTGGCGCGCCATTCGTGCAGGCGCCGCGCATGGCAGGCCAGCGCATAGTCCTCCGTGATGCCGATCGCGCCATGCACCGCGTGCGCCACGGCCACGCTGCGCTCGGCCGCATCGCAGCACGCCAGCTTGGCGCTCAGCGCGCGCAGGGCATCCGGCGCCGTGGCCAGGCCCACGCACGCCATCCGGGCCGCCATGCGCGCGAACGCCACCTGCTCGGCCAGGGCGCTGATCTCCATCTGCAGCGCCTGGAACTGCCCGATCGGCTTGCCGAACTGGCGCCGGTCGCGCGCATAGGACAGCGTCATCTCGAGCACGGCGCCCAGTGCGCCCGCCATCTCCGCGGCCTGCAGCGGCGCCGTCAGCACCGCGGCCGTCTGCGGCGCGGGGAAGCGGGCCAGCGGCCGGTCCAGCGCCACGGCGTCCAGCGCGCCGCTGGCGCGCGGCCGGTGGTCGCCTGCGCGCAGCGCCAGGCCGGCCAGCGCGAGCAGATGCCAGTGGCCCGCATGCTGCACCAGCGCATGCGAGGCGAGCCCCAGGCCGGGCGTCTGGGGCAGCGCCAAGCCGCCGTCGGGCGCCGCCACGGCATCGCAGAGCACCAGCAGCGGTGCCTGAGCCTGAGCCTGCGCGGGCCACGGCCAGCCGGCAGCGGCCAGCAGCGCGCGCGCCAGCGCCGTCTCCAGCAGCGGCAGCGGGCAGGCGTGCCGGCCCAGCACCTCACCGATCGCGCAGGCCGCCGCGAGATCCAGGCCGCTGCCGCCCTGCGCTTCGTGCGTGAAGGCGTCGGCATAGCCCAGCGGTTCGAGCTGCTGCCACAGCGGCACCGGCTCGCCGGCCTCGAGCGCCTGCACCTGCGCCGGTGTGCAGTGCACGGCCAGCGCGCTGCGCAGGCCTTCGACAAGGGAATCGTTCATGCGGGGGTCCTCCATCTCATCGCATGGCCAGGCCGCGCGCGATGATGCCGCGCAGGATCTGCCGCGTGCCGCCGCGCAGCGAGAAGCTGGGCTGGATCTGTGTGAGGTAGGCCAGGGTCTGCAGCAGCGCCGGCGGCGCGGGCGCGTCGTCCAGCTCCAGGGCCTGCGCGACCCAGCCCGGAACGGCCTGCTCGAACGCCGTGCCCAGGTCCTTCACGAATGCCGCCGCCAGCGCCGGCTGCTCGCCGCGCTGCAGCTGCGCCGCGATGGACAGCGACATCGCACGCAGCACGGCGGTGCGCGATGCCATGCGGCCCAGCACCGCCAGCGCGGCGCCGTCCACGGCCGGCTGCGCGCGCAGGTGTGCCAACCAGGTGTCGACCAGCACCATGGACGACAGCAGCCGCTCGGGGCCGCTGCGCTCGAAGGCCAGCTCGGCCGTGACCTGCTCCCAGCCCGCGCCCTCGGCGCCGACCAGCGCATCGGCCGGCAGCGCCACGTCGTCGAACAGCACCTCGCAGAAGTGGCGGTCGCCCGTGATGTCCAGCAGCGGCCGCACCGTGATGCCCGGCAGCGACAGGTCCACCAGCACCTGCGACAAGCCCTTGTGCCGGTCCTCGGGCGTGCCCGAGGTGCGCACCAGCGCGCACATGTACTGCGAGCGGTGGGCGTTGGTGGTCCAGATCTTGCGCCCGCGCAGCACCCAGCCCGCATCGGTGCGCAAGGCGCGCGTGCGCACGCCGGCCAGGTCCGAGCCCGTGTCCGGCTCGCTCATGCCGATGCAGACGAACAGCTCGCCGCGTGCGATCGCGGGCAGGAAGCGCTCGCGCTGGGCCTCGCTGCCGTAGCGCAGGATCAGCGGCGCGGTCTGGCGGTCGGCGATCCAGTGCGCCGAGACCGGCGCGCCGGCGGCCAGCAGCTCCTCGGACAGCACGAAACGCGCGAACGCGCTGCGCCCGCCCCCGCCGTAGCGCGCGGGCAGCGTCAGGCACAGCCAGCCCTGCTGCGCCAGCGCGCGGCTGAAGCCGGCGTCAAAGCCCATCCACGAGCGCGCCCGCTGCGCGGGCGGCATGCCCTGCAGCGCCTGGTCCAGGAAGCGGCGCACGGGTGCGCGCAGGGCCTCGTCCTCGGGCGGAATGCGCGCGGGCGCAAACGATGCGGTGATGTCTTGCACGCCGGCCTCCTCTCTAGAATTCCCGGCCATGGAACTGCGCCAACTGCGGCAATTCGCCGTCCTTGCGGAAACGCTGAACTTCCACCGCGCCGCCGAGCGCCTGCACATGGCCCAGCCCCCGCTGTCCACCGCCATGCGCAAGCTCGAGGACGAGCTGGGCATCGCACTGTTCGACCGCGACCCGCGCGGCCTGAAGCTCACGGTGGCCGGCGGCATCGCGCTGGAGCATGCGCGGCGCACGCTGCAGGGCGCCGAGGAGCTGCGCCGTGCGGCGACCGAGTGCGCCACCGGCGAGCAGGGCCGGCTCACGCTGGGCTTTGCGGGCACCTCCAGCTTCTCGCTGCTGCCGCGGCTCATCCCGCTGTTCCAGGCGCGCTATCCGCGCGTGGAGCTCGTGCTGCGCGAATCGACCACGCGCGCACTGATCGGCGAGCTGGCCGACCACAGCGTCGACGTGGCGCTGCTGCGCACCCCGGTGTTCGAGCCCTGCGAGGCCGAGCTGCTGGAGCTCGAGCGCGACCACTTCGTGCTGGCCGTGCATGCGAACCACCCGCTCGCGCAGCGCCAAAGCGTCTCGCTGTCCGCGCTCGGCAACGAGCCCTTCATCCAGTACTCGCGCGCGCAGGTGCCGGCCATGCACGCGCTCGTGCAGCTGGCGTTCCGCCACGCCGGCATCGCGCCGCGCGTGGTGCAGGAGATGGTGCAGGTGCCCACGGCCGTGGGGCTGGTCGAGAGCGGCATCGGCCTGGCGCTCGTGCCCTCGATCACCGCACGCTACGCGCTCACGAGCGTGCGCCTGCTGCCGATCGACGGCCTGCCGGACACGCTGGACATCGGCATCGCGCTGGCCCACCACCCGGCGGTGGCGAGCGGGCCCACGCAGCGCTTCGTGGACACCGCTGCCGAGCTGCTGCGCACGCCGCCGATCGGCTGAGCGCACGGGAGTGCCTTCGCGCTGCGCGCCGCGGTGCTGAGCACCGTGGGGCGGCCCGGCGGTGCTCATTCCGCCTCCAGGCCGATGCGCGCGGCCACGGCGCGCAGCTGCGCCACCTCGCTCTCCTGGAAGGCGCCCAGTTCCTTGGGCCCCACGGGCGTGGGGATGCCGCCCAGCTGTGTGATGTAGCGCTGGCCCTCGGGGCTGCGCACCGCCGCGAGCACGGCCTGCGCGGCCTTGGCGACGATGGCCGGGTCGGTGCGCGCGGGGAAGAAGCCGCCGACCCAGGCGTGCACCTCGTAGCCGGCAATGCCGGCCTCGGCCATGGTCGGCACCTCGGGCAGTTCGGCCAGGCGCTCGCGCCCCGTGACGGCCAGCGCGCGCAGCCGGCCGCCCTTGACCAGCGGCGTCACGGCGCTGACCTCGGCCAGCGAGTACGCCACGTCGCCCGCGGCCAATCCCAGGACGGCCGCCGACGTGCCCTTGTACGGCACGTGCGTGCCGGACACGCCGACCTGCAGCTGGTACTGCTCGATCGCGAGCCGGTAGGTCGCCGTGCCGCTGCCGAACGCGACCTTGCCGCCGCCCGCGCGCAGGTGCGCGGTCAGATCGCCCATGCTGCGCAGCGGCGAGTTGGCGGGCACCACGAACACCATCGGAAAGCGCGCCGCCATGGCCAGCGGCGTGAAGTCCGCGAACGGGTCGTAGGGCAACTGGCGGAACGAGACCAGGTTGGTCGTCATCGGCGAGTTGCTGGCCCAGAACAGCGTGTAGCCATCGGCCGGCGCACGGGCCACGAACTGGGCCGCGATGAAGCTGTTGGCGCCCGTGCGGTTCTCCACCACGAAGGGCTGGCCGAAGCGCTGCTGCAACTGCGTGGCGACGAAGCGCGCGATGGTGTCGGCCCCGCTGCCCGGCGGCAGCGAGACGATGACCTTGACGGGCTTGCTGGGCCAGTCCGCGGCCGGGTCCGCCAGGGCCGGCCAGGCGGCGGCACCGGCCAGGCCGGCGATGGCGATGGCCGCGAGGCGGCGCGTACAGGGCATGGGCATGCTGGTCTCCTGGATCGAATCTCGGGGGTGGTCGGCGCTCACGGACGTGGCGCGGCCTTGGGGCGTGGCGCGGCCTTGGCGCGCGCCTGGCCGAAGGCGGCCAGCCGCTCGGCATGCTCGGGCGTGTGGTGGGCCAGGGCCTGGAATGCGGCCGACAGCTCCAACAGCGTGTCCAGCCGCACATGCTCGCCCTCGCGCAGCAGCCGCTTGCCCAGGCGCAGCGCATGGCCCGGCTGGGCGGCGATCTCCTGCGCCAGCGCCAGTGCGGCGGGCAGCAGTTCCTCGGGCGCGACGACCTGCGACACCAGGCCGTCGGCGCGCGCCTGCGCGGCATCGATGGTGCGGCCCGTGAACGCAAGCTCGGCCGCGCGCGAGCGCCCCACCAGCCGCGGCAGCAGCCAGGCACCGCCGTCGCCGGGGATCAGGCCCAGCCGCACGAAGCTGCAGGCGAAGCGGGCCTGCGTACTCGCCAGCCGGATGTCGCACAGGCACGCCAGGTCCATGCCCGCACCGATGGCGTGGCCGTTGACGGCGGCGATGGTGGGCACCTCCAGCGCGTGCCAGGCCAGTGCCATGCGCTGGATGCCGTCGCGGTAGGCATCGCGCGACAGCACGGGCAGGGCCAGGCCGCTGCCGACCTGCTCGCGCAGGGTCTTGAGGTTGCCGCCCGAGGAGAACGCGCCGCCGCTGCCCGTCAGCACCACGGCATGCACGCCGCGGTCGGCGGAGATCTGCGCGCAGGCCTCCTGCAGCGCCGCGATGGCGTCGGGGTCGGACACGGCGTTGTGCGTCTCGGGCCGCTCCATGGTCAGCACCAGCACGCGGCCTTCGCGGCGCTGGCTCAGAAAGGGCTTCATTCGGGTTGCACGCCGGCGTCGCGCGCGGCCTGGGTCCAACGCGTGATCTCGCTGCGCAGCAGCGCGTCGAACTGCGCCGGGGTCGAGGCGTGCAGCGCCACGCCCTGGGCGGCGAACTGGCGCTGCAGCGCCGGGTCGGCCACGACCTGGTTGACCGCCGCGTTGAGCCGCTGCACCACGGCCGCGGGCGTGGCCGCGGGCAGCAGCACGCCGTGCCAGGTGCTCGCGCTGTAGCCCTTGAGCACGGTCTCGGCCACGGTGGGCACCTGCGGCAGCTGCTCGGTGCGCGCCTCGCTGGTCACGGCCAGCGCGCGCACGCGCTGGTCGCGCACGAAGGGCAGCGCGCTGCTCAGCGCGTCCAGCATGAAGTGGATGCGCCCGCCGATCAGGTCGGTCATGGCCGGCGCCGTGCCCTTGTAGGGCACGTGCACGGCCTGGGTGCCCGTGCCCTGCAGCAGCAGCTCCACGCCCAGGTGCGTGATGTTGCCGATGCCGCCCGAGCCATAGCTGGCCTGGCCCGGATGGGCATTGAGGTACTGCACGAACTGCGGCATGGTCGTGATCTCGGCCGGCAGCGCGGGGCCGGCCACGAAGATCGCCGGGATGGACGCGGGCATGGCCACCGGCGCGAAGTCCCGGGCCGGGTCGTAGCCCATCTTCTTGTACAGCGCGGGCGTGACCGCGATGCCCGAGGAATGGTAGAGCGCGGTGTAGCCATCGGCCGGCGCCTTGGCGACGAACTCGCTGGCGATGTTGCCGCCCGCGCCGAGCCGGTTCTCCACGAGGAAGGGCTGGCCCAGCACCTCGGCCAGCCGCGCCGCCAGCGCCCGGGCGACCACGTCGGTGGGGCCGCCCGCGGCGTAGGGCAGGACCAGGCGCACGGGCTTGTCGGGCCAGCGGGGCTGGGCCCTGGCGGCCAGCGGAGCCAGGTTGGCGCAAGCCAGCGCGGCCAGGGTGGCGAGCGCGCGGCGGCGTTCGGGATGCATGGATGTCTCCTTGTGGATGGTGGACAAGGCAGCTCAGGCCGGCGCCGCGGCACCGCGCCGGCGCATCAGGCGCAGCGGCGTGTAGACCAGCACCGGCCTGCCGTGCTGGTTCAGCACCGTGTTGCGCGTGCGGACCAGGCCGCGGTCGGGCTTGGAGCTGGCGCGCTGCTCGACGACCTCGCAGTCCACGCACAGCGTGTCGCCGACCAGCGTGGGCGCCTGCATGTCGATCTCCGCGTGCAGGAAGGCCATGCCCGCGGCCTGGAACGAGGGCGCGACCAGGCCCTCGGCGAAGGTGTAGACCAGGCCGCCCGGCACCACGCGCGCGACGATGCCCATGGCGGCACGGTCGCCGGGGTCGGCATTGCCGAACAGCTCCTCGGTCAGCCAGGTCAGGTTCACGAAGCTGACCAGGTCGGTCTCGGTGACGGTGCGCTTGCGCGTGCGAAAGCGCGTGCCCACGGGCAGCTCGTCCCAGAAAATGTCCACCGCGATCGGCAACTCGGGCATGGGTTCTCCTCAATACGATTTCGCAAGCCCCAGCACCTTCTCGGCGATGAAGCACAGGATCATCTGCGGGCTGACCGGCGCGATGCGCGGGATCAGCGCCTCGCGCAGGTAGCGCTCCACGTGGTACTCGCGCGCATAGCCATAGCCGCCGTGCGCCATGACGGCCGCGGTGCAGGCCTTGAAGCCGGCCTCGGCCGCGAGGTACTTGGCGGCGTTGGCCTCGGCGCCGCAGGGCTCGCCGCGGTCGAACCGGGCCGCGGCATGGAAGGCCATCAGGCTGGCGGCCTCCAGCTCCATCCAGCTCTCGGCCAGCGGATGCTGCACGCCCTGGTTCTGGCCGATGGGGCGGTCGAACACGATGCGCTCACGGGCGTAGGCCGCTGCGCGCGCCAGTGCGGCCCGGCCCAGGCCCACGGCCTCGCCGGCGACCAGGATGCGCTCGGCGTTCATGCCGTGCAGGATGTAGTGGAAGCCGCGGCCCTCCTCGCCGATGCGGTCGGCCTCGGGAATCTCCAGCCCGTCGATGAAGACCTGGTTGGTGTCCACGGCCTTGCGGCCCATCTTGTCGATCTCGTGCACCGTGATGCGGCTGCGGTCGAAGTCGGTGTAGAACAGCGACAGGCCCTCGGTCTTGTGCCGCACCTGCTCCAGCGGCGTGGTGCGCGCGAGCAGCAGCATCTTCTCGGCCACGCTGGCCGTGGAGATGAAGGTCTTGGTGCCGTGCACGCGGTAGCCGCCGGGCGTGCGCACGGCGCGCGTCTTGAGCTGCGTGGTGTTCAGGCCCGTGTCCGGCTCGGTCACGGCGAAACAGGTGCGCTCGCGCCCCGCGATCAGCGGCGGCAGCATGCGCTGCTTCTGGTCCTCGCTGCCGAACACCACGACCGGGTTCAGCCCGAAGATGTTCATGTGCACGGCCGAGGCGCCGCTCATGCCCGCGCCGGACTCGGCGATGGCCTGCATCATGACGGTGGCCTCGGTGATGCCCAGGCCCGAGCCGCCATAGGCCTGCGGGATGCAGATGCCCAGCCAGCCGGCCTCGGCCAGCGCGCGGTGGAAGTCGGCCGGAAATCCGCCCTCGCGGTCCTTGCGCAGCCAGTAGTCGGCGTCGAAGCCGGCGCAGACCTGCAGGATGGCTTCGCGGATCTCGCGGTATGCGGGTGAGAGTGTGGAATCCATGGTGGCGTGTGTTCAGGTGTTCGGGTCCAGCGCGCCGCTGGCACGCAGTGCCGCCAGCGCATCGGGGCCGTAGCCGGCCTCGCGCAGCAGCTCCTCGCTGTGCTCGCCCAGGCGCGGCGCGAAGTGGCGCTGCTGCGGCTGCGTCTTCGACCAGCGCGCCGGCGTGCGCATGGCGCGGATCGCGCCTTCGCTCGGGTGCTGCTGCGGCGTGAAGAAGCCCACCGCCTGCAGGTGCGGGTCTTCCAGCAGCGAATCGACCGTGTGCATCGGCATGTGCGGGATGTCGGCAGCGGCCAGCACCTCCAGCCACTGCGCCGTGGTGCGCGTGGCCATGGCCTGCGCCACCATCGCGTACAGCGCGCGGATGTTCTCGGTGCGCCGGCCGATGGTGGCGAAGCGCGGGTCTTCCGCGAACAGCTCGGGCTTGCCGATCAGCGCGAAGAAGGACTGCCACTGGCGGTCGGTGTAGAACATCGTGCAGATGTAGCCGTCCAGCGTGCGGTAGGGCCGGCGGTCCGGGTTCAGGATGCGCGGGTAGCCGGTGGGCCCCAGCGGCGGCGCGAAGGTCTGACCGCAGAGGTGGTCGCCCAGCGTGAGCTGCGCCATGGTCTCGAACATCGGGATCTCCACCGCCTGGCCCTCGCCGGTGCGCTGGCGGTGGAACAGCGCCGCGAGGATGGCGTTGACCGCGGCGATGCCGACGACGCGGTCGACCAGCGCGCCGGGCGCGTAGCGCGGCACGTCGCCGCCGGCCAGCACCGACAGCGCCGGGATGCCGACCGCGCCCTGGATCAGGTCGTCGTAGGCCGGCCGCGCCGCGTACGGGCCCTGCTGGCCGAAGCCGTGCAGGCCGGCGTAGACGATGTCGGGCTTGACCGCGGCCACGTCCTCGTAGCCGAGCTGCAGCCGCTGCATGGCCTGCGGCCGCACGTTGTAGACCAGCACGTCGACCGTCGCGGCCAGGCGCAGCAGCGCGGCGCGGCCCTCTGGATGCTTGAGGTCCAGCACGATGCTGCGCTTGTTGCGGTTGCAGTGCAGGAACAGCGCGCCCATGCCGGGGTTGCGCATCGGCCCCAGGTGGCGGGTGCTGTCGCCGGCGGGCGCTTCGACCTTGATGACATCGGCCCCCATGTCGCCCAGCAGCACGGTCGCGAAGGGCCCCATGAGGACCGAGGTCAGGTCCAGGATGCGGATGCCGGACAACGGGCCGGCGGTGGAAGGAGATGGCTGGGTCATGGGCGCGGTGGTGAAACGGCCCGCATGGTCGGCGCCCGCGCCATCTGTGGCAAATACCGTTGATGGGTCGCTCGATACTTCGCGGGTATCGGACGGGCCCTGCCCATCAGCTGTGGATGAATCGATCGCGTCCACGACGGGGTGCGGCGGGCTGCAGGCGCAGGCGCAGGCCGCCGCCCTGGCGGGTGCCAGGGCAGGGACTGCACCGCCCGCATGCGGCCTGGCGTGCCCCGGCCCGCAGGGCGAGGCCCTGGGCGCGGCGATGGGAACGGGCGCTGATCAGGGGCCGCGCGTGGACGTGAGGGGTTCGTTCACAGCGTCTCGAGCGCCACGGTCGCGTCCCCGACGATCTTGACCTGGCCGTCCTGGTTGGCGGTCTGGATTTCCAGCTTCACGCGGCGCTCGCCATCGGCCTCGAACTTCTCGACCACCTTGCCTGTGCAGGTGATCTGGTCGGCCAGGTGCGTGATGCCCGCAAAGCGCGCGTTGACCTGGCGGATGCGGCGCTGGTCCACCCACTGCGTGAGCAAGCGGCCCAGGTAGGCCATGGACAGCATGCCGTGGGCGAACACGTCGGGCATGCCGCCGCGGCGCGCGAAGTCGATGTCGATGTGCATGGGGTTGTGGTCGTTGGAGGCGCCGGCGAACAAGGCCAGCGTGGTGCGGTCGATGGGCGGCAGCGCCAGCGGCGGCAGCGCGTCGCCGACCTGCAGTTCGTCGAATCGGGGGGTCTTCATGGTGGATCCTTGGTCTGCGAAAGGGCGGACGGTCACGCGCTGCGGTGCACCAGCACCTTGCGCACGTCGGCGACATGCTCGTCGCGCTGGTTCGTGACACGCGTGTGCATCACGACGAACTCCAGCGCGCCGTTCTTCTTGTCGTACACGTCGGTCACGCGGCCCTCGAACAGCAGCGTGTCGCCGGCGTAGGCCATGCGGTGGTAGGTGAACGACTGCTCGCCGTGCAGCACGCGCGGCAACTCGATGCCGGCCTTCTCGCGCCAGTCGCTGGGCGGCTGCATGAGTTCCATCGAGAACAGGAAGGTTGGCGGCACGGGCAGGCCCGGATGGCCGGCGTCGCGCGCCGCGGCTTCGTCGCGGTAGACCGGGTCGGTCTCGCCGATGGCCTTGGCGAAGAAGCGCAGCTGGCCGGCCTCGGCGGTCACGCGCAGCGGCGGAAATGCCATGCCGATGATGTTGCGGTTGATCATGAAAGCTCCTGAGGGGGGACACGGACAAGCATGCGGGCGCCGGCCCGGCCCGGCCCCCACCCGCGACGGCCAGGGGCGGGAAAACCCCAGGCAGCTGCGCGCAGTCGCCATGGCGATACACCTGCCGTATCGGCCGACATCCAATCGGTATTTGCCAGCGCCATGCGCGCTGCGGAAAGATCAGCCCCCACCAGGAGACAACACCATGGGACCGCTCAAAGGCATCAAGATCGTCGAACTCGCGGGCATCGGCCCCGGCCCCATGGCCGCCATGCTGCTGGCCGACCTGGGCGCCACCGTGCTGCGCATCGACCGCGCCGAGGCGGCCGACCTCGGCGTGCGCCGCCCGCCCCGGTTCGACCTGCTGACGCGCAACCGCGAACGCATCGCGCTGGACCTGAAGCGGCCCGAGGCCGTCGAGCAGGTGCTGCAGTTCGTCGACAGCGCCGACGGACTCATCGAGGGCTTTCGCCCCGGCGTGACCGAGCGGCTGGGACTGGGGCCGGACGCCTGCCTGGCGCGCAACCCGCGCCTGGTCTACGGCCGCATCACGGGCTGGGGCCAGACCGGCCCGCTGGCGCAGGCGGCCGGCCACGACCTCAACTACATCGCGCTGACCGGCGTGCTGCACGCGATCGGCCGCGCGGGCCAGCCGCCCACGATCCCGCTCGCGCTGGCCGGCGATTTCAGTGGCGGCGCGCTGTACCTCGTCATGGGCATGCTCGCGGCGCTGCTGGAGGCGCGTGGCTCGGGCCAGGGCCAGGTGGTCGATGCGGCCATCGTGGACGGCACGAGCTCCATGGCCACGGTGTTCCACGGCCTGCACGCCGCCGGCATGTGGAACGCCGCGCGCGGCAGCAACATCCTCGATTCGGGCGCGCCGTTCTACGAGGTCTACGAATGCCAGGACGGACAGTGGATCTCGGTCGGCCCGATCGAGGCGCGCTTCTACGCGCAGCTGCTCGAGCGGCTGGACCTGGATCCGCAGACGCTCGGCCCGCAGGGCGACCAGGCCAGCTGGCCACGCGCCAAGGTGCTGATCGCCCAGCGCTTCAAGACGCGCACGCGCGCCCAGTGGTGCGCGCTGCTCGAGGGCACGGATGTGTGCTTCGCGCCCGTGCTGTCGTTCGCCGAAGCGCCCGAGCACCCGCACCTGAAGGCGCGCGGCACCTTCCTCGAGATCGACGGCGTGGTGCAGCCCGCGCCGGCGCCGCGCTTCAGCCGCACGGTGCCGCAGACGCCGCGCCCGCCGCAGGCCGAGCCGACGCGCGACATCGCCGCGGTGCTGGCCGCCTGGCGCGGGGCTTGAACGCGCTGCCGGCCCCGGGTGCTGCTGCGCACCCGGCCAGCGCGCGGCCCGCCCCGCGCAGTACCATCGCGCGCCATGCCGGGCATGCCAGCAGCCCGGCCCTGCTGCCTGCTGTTCCCGCCATGCGCAGTCCCTACCCTTCCCTCCCCGGCACGCCGGCGCGCGTGCTCGAGCCCATCGCCAGCACCAAGCTGCAGCCGCCGCGCGGCCGGCGCCTGATGGCGCGCGACACGCTGCTGGCACGCATGCTGGAGGCGCGGCGCCAGCGCTGCGTGGTGGTGCAGGGGCCGGCCGGCAGCGGCAAGACCAGTACCCTCGTCGCCTGGCGCCAGGCCCTGCTGTCGCTGGACTTCGACGTGGCCTGGCTGTCGCTGGCGGCCGAGGACGACGAGCTCACGCGCTTCTTCGACTGCCTGCTGGCCAGCCTGGCCGAGCTCGATCCGGCGCTGGTCGGCGAGACCGCCCGGCTGCTGGGCCGCGACAGCGAGGAATCGTTCGTCGAACACTGGGTCATCACGCTGGTGCAAAGCATCGCCAGCCGCCCGCGCGAACTGGTGCTGATGGTCGACGACCTGCAGCACCTGGAGGACCCGCGCATCTTCCAGGCCCTGCAATGGCTGCTGGACTACGCACCGCCGCAGCTGCACCTGGTGCTGGGCTCGCGCAGTGCGCTGCCGCTGTCGCTGGCGCGGCTGCGGGCCCAGGGCGCGCTGCAGGAATTCGACCTGCGCGACCTGCGTTTCTCGGCCGAGGAGTCCGAGCGCTTCCTGCGCGAGCAGCTGGGCAGCATCGCCCAGCGCGACGCCCAGCTGCTGCACGAGCTGACCGACGGCTGGGTCGCCGGCCTGCAGCTGTTCGCGGTCGACCTCAAGGCCAAGCAGGGCGCCGGCTTCGCGCGCGTGCAGGTGCGCGACGCGCAGGCCTTCGCCAGTTACTTCGAGCGCGAGGTGCTGGGCCACCTGGCGCCGGACGACCTGGCCCTGCTCACGCGCGCGGCCGGCTGCAACCGCTTCTGCGCCTCGCTGTGCGCCGCGTTGACCGGCCAGCCCCATGCGGTGGCGCACATGGCCGCGCGCCTGAGCCACCTGGACAGCGAAAGCCTGTTCATCAGCCAGGTGCGCAGCCACGACCGCGAGAGCTGGTACCGCGTCCACCCTTTGCTGCGCGAGGTCCTGCAGGCCCACCTGGCCGCGCTGCCCGAGGCCGAGCGGCGCGCGCTGCACGGCACGGCCTGGCGCTGGTTCGACGCCCACGGCCACATCGACGAGGCCGTGCGCCATGCGGTGCAGGCCGGCGACGCGCAGGCCGCGGCCGACCTGGTGGAGGCCATCGCGCCGAGCCTGCTGGCGCGCGGCGCGCTGAGCCAGCTGGCCGGCCTGGTGCACCGGCTGCCGGCCGAGCAGGTGCGCCAGCGCATCGGCCTGCGCCTGCTGCTGGCCAACCTGCAGCTGTACGCGCGCAACCTCGATGCGCTGGAGCGAAGCCTGCACGAGATCGAAGCCGACCCCGGCGCGATGGACGCGCGCCAGCAGTACCGCCTGACCCTGCTGCGCGGCGGCCTGGCATTGCAGCGCGACGACACCAATGCGGTGCTGGCGATCCAGGCCACGCTGGAGGCCATCCCCGACGATGCCGACGCCTACGCGCTGGCCGGCCGTGGCCATGTGCTGGCCTGGATGCACATGAACCGCGGCGAGTACGCGCGCGCCCGTGCCGTGCTGGCCGACAGCGCCGTGCGCGACGTCGGCCTGGGCCGGCTGCTGGTCGGGCGCTGCCTGGAAGGCATGAGCTACGCGCTCGAAGGCCGCATGACCGAGGCCGAGCACCGGCTGCGCGAGGCGCTGCAGGCTGCCGAGAGCGATCCCGCCGTCGACGTGGGCGTGGCCTGCGTGGCGGCCGGGCTGCTCAGCGACACGCTGTACGAGTCCAACGAGCTGGAAGCCGCGGCGCGCCTGATCGAGCCGCGCATCGAGCTGCTGGAGCGCACCTCGATCCCCGACGCCGTGGTCCGCGCGCTGGTGGTGCTGGCGCATGCGCACTGGCTGGGCGGGCGCCGGCTGGAGGCGCTGGCCACGCTGGAGCGGCTGGAGGACTACGGCAGCCGCCAGCACCTGGACCGCGTGCTTTCGCACGCGCTGCTGCTGCGCCTGCGCTGGCACCTGCGCCAGGGCGAGACGCCGCAGGCCCAGGACCTGCTGGCGCGCCTGGTGGCGCTGGGCGATCGCCATGCCGGCGGCGGGCGCGGCGCCTCGGGCGAGATCCGTGGCAACCTGCTGCGCGCGCGCGTCGACATGTGTCTGCACTGGAACGATTTCGGCACCGCGCTGGACCTGCTGCGGCCGGCTGCCGCGCGTGCCGAGGCGAACGGCCGCGGCCGCCGCGCCGCCAGCCTGCAGCTGCAGATGGCCTTGGCCGAGCGCGGCCTGGGCCACGCCGACGCCGCGCGCCAGCACCTGCTGCAGGCCCTGCGCCTGGGCCACCGCCTGGGCCTGATGCGCTGCCTGCTGGACCTGTCGCCCGAGGTACCGCAGGCGCTGCAGGCCGCGCTCGACGAAGGCGCGCTCGACCCGGTGCTCGGCTTCTATGCGCAGCGCCTGCTGGCGGCGGCACGGCAGCCGCAGCAGCGCGCGCTGGCGCAGCGGCCCGCGGCCGGCGACGGCAGCGCACTGGACAGCATCAGCGAACGCGAGCGCGAGGTGCTGGCACTCGTGGCCCAGGCCATGCCGAACAAGAAGATCGCGCGTGTGCTGGGCGTCACGCCGCACACCGTCAAATGGCATCTGCGCAAGATCTACGGCAAGCTCGGCGTGGCCGAGCGCGACGAGGCCGTGGCCCGCATGCGCGACCTCGAGATCCGGGAATTCCCCAGGCCCTCCTGAGGCCGCACTAGCCACCCCGGGTAGCGCCCGCACGCGCGCCGTTCTCCATCATCGAAGCCATCCGGTGCGCAGGCCCAGCGCCGCACGCCGGACCACCACAACGCCGGCGCCGCCGTGGCGCCCGATGGAGACACACCATGATCCGTTCCGTGCTGCGCTGCCTGCTGCTCGCCTGCCTGGCCGCGCTCCCACCCGCCTGGGCCGAGGACTTCCCGTCCAGGCCGCTGCGCTTCATCTCGCCGGTCGGCCCCGGCAGCAGCGGCGACACGATCACGCGCTTCGTCGCCGAGCGCACGGCCAAGCTGCTGGGCCAGCCCAGCTTCGTCGAGAACCGGCCC
>DATKFT010000975.1:0-1501 GCA_035544335.1 Pseudorhodoferax sp. | reverse complement strand
TTCGATGCTGCCGAACTGCAGGTCCACACCGGGCGAGACCACGAGCTTGTCGTAGCCTATCGTGCGGCCACCGGCCAGGCGAACGGTGCGTGCGGCCGTGTCGATCGCGGTGGCGGTGTCCTGCACCAGCGTCACGCCGTGGCGCCTGGTGAGCTCGGTGTAGGGCGAGGTCACGTCGGCGATCTGGCGGCTGCCGCCCACGACGAGGTTGGAGATCGGGCAGGACACGAAGGCCGCGTTCGGCTCGACCAGGACCACATCGATCTTGTAGTCCGACAGCAGGCGCACGTACTTGGCCGTGGTGGCGCCGCCGTAGCCGCCGCCGATGACCACCACCTTGGCCTTGGACGGGATGCCCGTGGTGCTCGCGCACGCGCCCAGGCCCAGCAGGGCCAGGCCGGCGGACGAATGCAGGAAGGAACGTCGTTGCATGGCTCTCGCTCCTTCGCTCAAGGGGTCTGGGCTGCAAAGTAGCCAGCGATCTGCGCGATCTGCGCATCGCTGTAGCCCTTGGCCAGCTGGTGCATGATGGTGGCGCTGCGCTGGCCCGACTGGAATGCCTTCATCTGCGCGATCAGATGTTCTCGCGGCATGCCGGCCAGCGAGACCACACTGGAGCCGGGCTGGGCCCGGCCCTGGGTGCCGTGGCAGTTGGCGCAGGTGGCGGCCAGGCTGCGCACGTACAGCGCGTCCTGGGCCTGCGCCGCGGCCGGCGGTGTGGCCACCGCCATCAACGGCAGGGCGGCGAGCATCGTTTTCCATCGCATGGGCTTGTTCTCCTCGGGAATGGCGGTGCCTTGTGGAAGGGGCCGCAAGTATCGGCGAGCCCACGGGCCGGCCACAGACATTGTCTGCATATGCTTAAGGCGCCGCGGTCGGCCTCTACGGCCTCTACGGTCTATCTACAGCACGCGCGCGCGCCGAAAGCCGAACAGCCAGGCCAGCAGCGCGGCGGGGAACTGCCGGATCGCCTGGTTGTAGACCTGCACGGCAGCCCCAAAGGCCTTCTCCGCGCCCTGGACCTGGGTGTTGATGGCCTCCCATTCCGCGCGCAGCGCCGCCGCGGGCTGGTCCGTGCGGGCCTGCGCCAAGGTCTCGTCGTCCAGGTACTGCCAGGCCATCATGAGCACCGCGCGGGCAGCCACCAGGCCCGCCATCGCCGTCGTATGGGTGGGCTTGCCGCGCACGGCGGCCAACGAGGCCGTGAACTGCGCACTGGCCGCGCGCAGGTTGCTCCAGGCGTCGCCCGCACGTGGCGGCCCGTCGCTGGCCGGCACGGGCGCATGTTCGGCAACCCAGGCCGCATAGCGCTCCAGCAGCGCCACGAGGCTGGCGAAAATCGACAGCACCTTGGTGCGCAGGCGCACCAGCCGGTTGTAGGCGCCCACGCACCAGAACAGCAGCACGGCGGCCACGGCGCCCCAGACCAGCCAGGGACTCCAGGCGGCATCCATCACGTCCGTCTCTCCATCGCTTTGCCTCCACCAAGAAAAAACCCCGG
>DATKFT010000974.1:0-13640 GCA_035544335.1 Pseudorhodoferax sp. | reverse complement strand
GAGCGGACTGGCCGTGTAGGCGATGCGGCCGCGGATGAGCTTGGCGCGTGCGCGCGCAGATTGCATACCGAGGCCTTCCGCACGCGATGCTGCCACAGCCCCTGCGCCCGTGCCTGCCCTGCTGTCCGTGGCCAGGCCGCTGCCGTTGTCATCGACCGTCATGTGGAACTTGCCGGCCGCCGCGTCTTCCGTCAGCTGCACCGCGATGCGGCTGGCGCCGCCATGCCGGATCGCGTTGACGATGGCTTCCTGCAGGATGCGGTACACGTGCGTGCCGACCACGGCGGGCACCTGCGCGAATGCGCCATCGGTGCGCAGCGTGCAGGCCACGCCATGCAGTTCGCTCCAGTCGGCCGCGAGCTGTTCCACCGCACGCACGAGCGCGCCGGGCGTGCTGTGGACGGGCATCAAGCCATGCGCGAGCCGGCGCGTTGCCTGCACCATCAGGTTCACACGCGCCAGTATCCGTTCGAGCTGCTGCTCCGTGCCTGCGTCCTGGGCCACCGCAGGGCGCAGGTGCTCGAGCATCATCGAGACGCCGATCAGGTCCGATCCCAGCGCATCGTGGAGTTCGCGCGCGATCTCGACCTGTTGGGCTTCCAGCCGCGTGAGCAGCAGGCGGTCCGCCTGCTTGACGGTCAGCGGCCGGCCGGGTTCCGGTTCGGAGCGGACCACGGCAGCGAAGCGCGCGCCGGCAGGCGGGGGCAGCGGCGCGATCTCCAGCACGGCGGCGAGTGCGTCGCCGCTGCGCCGCTGCAGCGTGGTGTGCAGGACCACGGGCTTGCCCAGCAGCACTGCGTTGGTGGCCTGCTCGACGGCCTCGGGTCCCAGCAGCGCGTCCAGCATGGTGCGGCCCGCCGGCTCATCGTGCGTCATGCCCACCAAGTCGCGCAGGGCCGCACTGGCATACACAAGCTTGGGCATGTCGACAACGAACAGCGCCATGCCCAGGCAGCCGAGGGCCAGATCGAGCAGTTCCAGCGGAGGATCCAGAGGCGAGGGCACGGCAGCTATTTCATGCAACAACAAAAAAACATGCAACGGCATACAGCCTAAGCAAAAACGGCCGGGGCCGCCAGCAGCGCAACCGAGGATTACAGCACCGGCCGACAGCCTACGTAGTTGTACGTGCGGGGCCTGCGCAGTGCAGCGCCGGTGCGCCATCGGGCCCGTGGCGCGCCCTTAAAATCCGGTGCCGCGCTTCCTGGGCGACAGCCCTGCGGCCTTCGCGATCGCCCCGCTGCCGCTGGCGCAGTTTACGTTTCGATTCCCCTGCTTGTCCGCTTCGCCGTCGTTTGCTTCCCTCTCAGTCCAAGCCCTCCGTCCTCATCGTCGACGACCACGACATCGTGCGCTTCGGCCTGGAGATGCTGATAGCCCAGACCCCCGACCTGCGTGTCGTGGGCACCGCAGCGAGCCTGCACGAAGCCGTGCAGCGCATCGCCGAGCTGACGCCCGATCTGGTTGTCACCGACATGTCGCTGGGCCTGTCGCGTGGCCTGGCGACCGTGCGCTCCATCGTCGCCGCACAGGCGGGGCGCGCGGTGCTGGTCGTGTCCATGCACGACCAGTTGCTCTATGCCGAGCAGGTGCTCGCGGTCGGCGCGCACGGCTACATCATGAAAGAGCATGCGCATGCCGACGTGGTGGCTGCCGCGCGCACCGTGCTGCGCGGCGAGCCCTGGGTCGGCCACGCCGTGAGTGCGCGCCTGGTCGGCCGGCTGGGTCCGCGGCAGCCGGCACGCAGCGTGGCGGCCGGGCCCGCCCAGAGTGCCATGCAGCCCCTGACCAGCCGTGAGCTGGAGGTGCTGGAGCGGCTGGGCCGTGGCTGGACCACCAAGGAGATCGCCTTCGATCTGGACCTCAGCCCGCGCACCATCGACATCCACCGTGCCAGCCTCAAGAACAAGCTGGGCTTTCGCAGCGGCGCCGAACTGATGGCCTTCGCTGCGGCCAGCGCCTGAGAAGCGGCGCTGGCTGGGCCGCGGGCGCCGCCTGCCTATAATCCACGCCTTCCGAGGAGCGTTGCAGCGCCGCCCAGCACGAGGCGGCGCGAGGCTCGGATTCCATTTGCAACGACGCTCGCCCACGCTCCGTGCGGTGAGTTCCTTCCCTCCAGCGTGGTCGTCTTCAATCTGTCCCTTCCAGGGAAACCGGAGCCGTCATGAACGCCCCAGCTTCTTCCAAGCAACTGCTGAACACCGATTGCGCCATCGCCGACCTGGGCCTCGCCGCCTGGGGCCGCAAGGAAATCGCGATCGCCGAGACCGAGATGCCCGGCCTGATGGCCATCCGCGACGAGTTCGCCAAGAGCCAGCCGCTCAAGGGCGCGCGCATCACGGGCTCGCTGCACATGACGATCCAGACCGCCGTGCTGATCGAGACGCTGCAGGCGCTGGGCGCCCAGGTGCGCTGGGCCTCGTGCAACATCTTCTCGACGCAGGACCACGCCGCCGCCGCCATCGCCGCGGCCGGCACGCCCGTGTTCGCGGTCAAGGGCGAGTCGCTGGTCGACTACTGGGACTACACCCACCGCATCTTCGAATTCACGGGCAAGAACGACGGCCCCAACATGATCCTGGACGACGGCGGCGATGCCACGCTGCTGATGCACCTGGGCGCCAAGGCCGAGAAGGACATCAAGTCGCTGGGCCGCGCCAAGAGCGAGGAAGAGAAGATCCTGCACGCCGCCATCAAGGCCAAGCTCAAGCTCGACCCGACCTGGTACAGCCGCCGCCTGAAGAACATCATTGGCGTGACCGAAGAGACCACCACGGGCGTGCACCGCCTCAACGAGATGTCGGCCAAGGGCACGCTGATGCTGCGCGCCATCAACGTCAACGACTCGGTGACCAAGAGCAAGTTCGACAACCTGTACGGCTGCCGCGAGTCGCTGGTGGACGGCATCAAGCGCGCCACCGACGTCATGATCGCCGGCAAGGTCGCGGTCGTGGCCGGCTATGGCGACGTGGGCAAGGGCTCGGCCCAGGCGCTGCGCGCGCTGTCGGCCCAGGTCTGGGTCACCGAGATCGACCCGATCAACGCGCTGCAGGCGGCCATGGAAGGCTACCGCGTCGTGACCATGGAGTACGCGGCCGACAAGGCCGACATCTTCGTGACCACCACCGGCAACAAGGACGTGATCACCTTCGAGCACATGTCCGCCATGAAGGACCAGGCCATCGTCTGCAACATCGGCCACTTCGACAACGAGATCGACGTCGCCGCGCTGGAGAAGAACTGCCAGTGGGAAGAGATCAAGCCGCAGGTCGACCACGTGATCTTCCCCAAGGTCGGCAAGAAGCCGGCCAAGCGCATCATCCTCTTGGCCAAGGGCCGCCTCGTGAACCTGGGCTGCGGCACGGGCCATCCGAGCTACGTGATGTCGTCCTCGTTCGCGAACCAGACCATCGCCCAGATCGAGCTCTACACCAAGCCCAAGGAGTACAAGGTCGGCCAGGTCTACGTGCTGCCCAAGCACCTGGACGAGAAGGTCGCCCGCCTGCAGCTGTCCAAGCTCGGCGCGCAACTGAGCGTGCTGACCAAGGAGCAGGCCGCCTACATCGGCGTGCCGGTCCAAGGCCCGTACAAGCCCGACACCTACCGCTACTGAGCCCTGCGCCGACCCCCGTGCGAGGGGGCGGCGCCTGCGGGCCGGCGCAGCCGGTTCCGCGGTATTTCTGGCACGTGGATGTGCCTTTCTTTTTTGAACTCTATGCGTGCAGATCAACTGCTGGTGGACCGCGGCCTGGCCGCATCGCGCTCGCAGGCCCAGCGGCTGATCGCTGCGGGCCTGTCCTGGCGCGTCGGCATGGGCCCCTGGAAGACCGTGGGCAAGAACCGTGACGAGCTGCCCGAGGCCGCCGAACTGCAGCTGCAGGACGCGGCCGAGGCCCGCTACGTCTCGCGCGGCGGGCTCAAGCTCGAAGGCGCGCTGCGCTCCAGCGGCGTGGACCCGACCGGCCTGGTCTGCCTGGACGTGGGCCAGTCCACGGGCGGCTTCACCGACTGCCTGCTGCAGCACGGTGCAGCGCATGTCGTGGGCGTGGACGTGGGCCATGGCCAGGTGCATGCGCGCGTGCGTGCGGACGAGCGCGTGGACTGCATCGAGGGTGTCAATGCCCGCGCGCTGCAGGCCGACGACCTCGGCGATGCGCTGCCGCAGGCGGGCTTCGGCCTCATCGTGGGCGACCTGTCCTTCATCTCGCAGACGCTGGTGCTGCCGGCCATCGTGCCCTTGCTGGCCGAGGACGGCAACCTGCTGATGCTGGTCAAGCCGCAGTTCGAGCTGCAGCCCGGCCAGGTGGGCAAGGGCGGCATCGTGCGCGACGAGACCATGTACCCCATCGTGCGCGCGCGCATCGAAGACTGCTGCGCCGACCTGGGCCTGGCCGTGGCCGGCTGGTGGGACAGCGCGATCAGCGGGGGCGACGGCAACCGCGAGTTTTGGATCCTGGGGAGAAAGACGACATGAACACGGGCAACCCGCCGGCCACGCCGGTCAGCTACGAGTTCTTTCCGCCGAAGACGCCCGAGGGCCAGGTCAAGCTGCGCGCTGTGCGCCAGGCGCTGTACGCGCGCCGTCCGCTGTTCTGCTCGGTGACCTATGGGGCCGGTGGTTCGACGCAGCAAGGCACCTTCGGCACCGTGGGCGAGATCCTGGCCGAGGGCGTGGACGCGGCCTCGCACTTCTCGTGCATCGGCGCCACGCGCGAGACCGTGCGTGCGCAACTGGCCGAACTGCGCGCCATGGGCGTCCAACGTCTCGTGGCGCTGCGCGGCGACCTGCCCAGCGGCTACGGCGCGGGCGGCGAGTTCCAGTACGCGAGCGACCTCGTGGCCTTCATCCGGGCCGAGACCGGCAACGCCTTCCACATCGAGGTGGCGGCCTACCCCGAGGTGCATCCGCAGGCGCGCTCGCCCGAGGCCGACCTGCAGGCCTACGCGGCCAAGGTGCGCGCGGGCGCGGATTCGGCCATCACGCAGTACTTCTACAACGCCGACGCCTACTTCCGCTTTTGCGAAGACAGCCAGCGCCTGGGCCTCGCGGTGCCCGTGGTGCCGGGCATCATGCCGATCGGCAGCTCCACGCAGCTCATGCGTTTCTCGGACGCCTGCGGCGCCGAGATCCCGCGCTGGATCCGGCTGCGCCTGCAGGCCTTCGGCGACGACACGGCGTCGATCAAGGCCTTCGGGCTGGACGTGGTCACGGCGCTGTGCGAGCAGCTGCTGCGTGGCGGCGCGCCGGGCCTGCACTTCTACACGATGAACCAGTCGGTGGCCACGCTGGAGCTGTGCCGCCGGCTCGGCCTGTAGAACCTTTGACGCAGCGCAAGCCGGCCGCTGGTTGGGCCGGTTGGCGCCGAGCGGTTTGAGGCGCATCAAGCCGCGCTGCGCCTGCTCCTCCTGTAATCGGTCCTGGGAGTGTTCCCGGACCGATGACAGAGAGAAGACCATGAACAAGCAAGTGATCGCCGCGGCCGTGCTGGGCCTGGCGGTGGCCGCCCCCGCATTCGCACAGAGCAGCCCGGGCAGCAGTGCCGGCCCCTGGCAGGTGCGCGTGCGCGCGGTGCACCTGAACAGCGACAACGGCGACAGCACGGGCCTCGCCTTGTCCATCAACAACAAGACCATCCCCGAAGTCGACATCAGCTACTTCTTCACGCCCAACATCGCGGCCGAACTCGTGCTGACGATTCCGCAGAAGCACGACCTGCGTGCGGGCGGCACCACCATCGGCACGCTGCGCCACCTGCCGCCCACGCTGACCGCGCAGTACCACTTCAACCCCACCGGCAGCTGGCGGCCCTACGTGGGCGCGGGCGTCAACTACACGCGCTTCAGCTCGGTGCACCTGCCGGCCGGCGTGGACATCCGGCGCAACAGCTTCGGCGCTGCGCTGCAGGCGGGCGTGGACATTCCGCTGCCCTACAAGAACCTGGTGCTGAACTTCGACATCAAGAAGGTCTGGCTGGGCACCGACGTCAAGCTGGCCGGCAGCAAGATCGGCCAATTCGACGTGGACCCGGTGCTGTTCGGCGTGGGCCTGGGCTGGCGCTTCTGACGCCCCGGCGCTGTGGCTATTCGTCGATCACGATGCCCGAGGCCTTCACGATCGGCGCCCAGGTCTCGCGCTCGCGCTTGACGCGCTCTGCGACCGCGGCCCGGCCCTCGGCACGCGCGACCAGGCCGGAGTCTTCCAGGCTGCGCTTGAGTGCGGGATTGGCGGCGGCCTTGAGGAATTCCGATTCGAGTGCCGCGACGGCCTCGGCCGGCGTGCCGGCCGGCGCGTAGATGCCGTACCAGCTCGAGGCCGGCACGTACTCGGAAAAGCCCTGCTCCTTGGCCGTGGGCACTTCGGGCAGCGAGGCGAGCCGCTGCTCGCCGCTGATGCCCAGGATCTTGATCTTGCCGCCCTTGTACAGCGGCACCATGCTGGCCAATGCGTCCCAGCCCAGCGAGAGCTGGGCGCTGACCACGTCGATCAGCATGGGCGAGGCGCCGCGGTAGGGCACAGGTGTCACTTCGAAGCCCTGCGACTTGCCCAGTGCCAGCGTGCCCAAGTGGCCCGAGCTGCCCACGGTTGCCAGGCCCAGCGTGGCCTGCTTGGGATGCTGCTTGGCCCAGACCACATACTGCTTGAGATCGCCGTAGGGCTGCGACACCGAGGCCACCACGGCGGTCGGGATCTCGACCAGCAGCGCCACGGGCGCCAGGTCCTTCTCGGCATCGTAGCCCGGCGCCTTGTAGGTGAAGGGCATGATGGTCAGCAGCGGCGAGGGCGTCAGGTAGACGGTCAGCCCGTCGGGTTTGGCCTTCTTCACGGCATCCCAGCCCAGGCGCGCCGAGGCCCCGGGCCGGTTCTCGACGATGACGCTGCCAAAGCCCGCATCCTTGAGCTGTTCGGCATAGCGGCGTGCCACCGAGTCCGCGGCGCCGCCGGCCGCATAGCCCACGACGATCTTCAGGTTGCCGCCGGCCAGCGGTGCGGGAAGCTGGGCGTAGGCGGCGCCCGTGAAGCAGGAAGCCACGAGGGCGGCGGTGAGCAGTCGGCGCAGAGGGGAGATCATGGGATGTCCTGTCGTCAATGTCCCGTGGCAACGGGAGGCGGTGGGAGAGTGGGTGGAGGCGCATGCCCGCGTGGGACATGCGCCGTGCGCGGAGTCGGCTCCGGTCTCGTCTTGTTCGGGATGCGGCTCAGGCCGTCGGACGTGCCGGCTCGCTGGGCCAGTGGTTCGTGAAGCAGCAGGCCTGTTCGAAGGTGGCGGCCAGGCCCAGCAGATCGGCGTCGCGCTTGAGGTGCCCCACCATCTGGATGCCGATCGGCAGGCCGTCCGTGCCGAAGCCGCAGGGCAGGCTGATGGCGGGATGGCCCGTCATGTTGAAGGGCATGGTCCAGGGGAACCAGTTGGCGCGCACGCCTTCGAGCGCGGTCTCGTCGATCTGCAGCGGCTCGAACAGGTCCTGCGCGATGGGCAGGGCGGTCCGGGTCAGGGTGGGCATGACGATCGCGTCGGCACCAGACAGCAGCGACTCGACATGCCGCGCCAGCGCGGTGCGGTCGAACATGGCCTGCTGGTACTGCACGGCGCTGAATTCGGCGGCCGACTCGATCTGGCGCACGAAGGTCGCGCTCAGGCGCTCGCGGTGCTGTGCCACGAGGTCGAGGAAGCGCGCGCGCCACACGGTGTGGTTGATGGCCCGCCACATGGGCTCGACGTCGAAGCCTTCCGCCGGCATTTCCTCGAGTTCCGCACCCAGCGATGCCAGAACGGCCAGGCTCTTGTCGAAGGCGCTCGCGACATCGCGCGACAGCATGCGCCCGCTGGGCACCGCGCGGAACAGGATGCGGCGCCCCTTCAGGCTGGGCGCGGGACGGGCCGAGGCCTCGAAGTCCTGGGCCGGCAGGGCGGCCGACCAGGGGTCGCAGGGGTCCGCACCGGCCATGGCCTGCAGCATGAGCGCCGTGTCGGCCACGGTCCGCGTGGTCGGCGTCACGAAGGTCTGGTTGCCGATGGCGTCCTGGGCCTGGCTGTGCGGCACCACGCCGATGCTCTGCTTGAACCCCACCACGCCGTTGCAGGCTGCGGGGATGCGCGTGGAGCCGCCGCCGTCGGTCGCCACGGCCAGGGGCGCCAGGCCACTGGCCACGGCCACGGCCGCGCCGCCGCTCGATCCGCCGCTGCTGCGCTGCGCGCTCCAGGCGTTGCGCGTGCGCCCGAACAGCGGCGAGTCCGTGAGGCACTTGGAGCCGAACTCGGGCGTGGTCGTCTTGCCCAGCAGGATGGCACCTTCGCTGCGCAGGCGCGCGATGGCCAGCGCGTCCTGCGCCGGCACGTTGTCCGCGAGCGGGGCGGCACCGAAGGTCGTGCGCACGCCCTTGGTGTTCACGAGATCCTTGACGGTGTAGGGAATGCCGTGCAGCCGGCCCAGGGGCAGGCCTGCCATGACGGCTTTTTCGGCCGCCCGGGCCTGGTCCATGGCCTCGTCGGCACACAGCGTGATGAAGCAGTTGAGCTCGGGCTGCAGACGCTGGGCACGCGCGACGACATCCTCCATGACCTCTACCGGCGAGACCCTCTTCTCGGCGATCAGGGCCCGCAGCTCGACCGCGGGCAAAAAGCACAACTCTTCTCGCACAACAACTCCTGTCCGTTCACGGCCGCGCGCGTTCGCCGCGCGGCTCACCAAAGCACTTCAATGGCCGGCTATCCTAACTCTGGATCCAGTATCCTGGCTACAGGGTTCTGTGCAGTGCATTCCGAATGCCGCTGATCTACCATGCGCGGCGCATGGCTGCCAGCAGCCGCACCCAACCAGTCCAAGGACGCTGCATGACACAGGGGAAGCCTCCAAACGAGTTCGTCGGAACGTCCGAAGATGCCCTGCCATGGCAGGTGCGTCCCAGCCTCGTGGAGGAGGTCGCACAGGTCTTGCGCGACCGGATCTTCTCGGGACGCTATGCCCCTGGCGAGCCCATGCGGCAGGTGCAGCTGTCCGAGGAGTTGCGGGTCAGCCGCACGCCGCTGCGCGAGGCCTTGCGCGTGCTCGAGAACGAGGGCCTGCTGGCCAGCGAGGGCGCGCGCGGCGTGGTCGTGGCCACCGCAGACCTGGCCAAGCTGGTCCGTGCCTACGAACTGCGCGAGGTCATCGACGGCCTGGCCGCGCGGCTCGCGGCGCGGCAGGCGAGCAAGGAGCAGCTGGTCCAACTGCAGGAGCTCGTGAAGGAACAGCGCAAGGCCGTCAGCCCCTGGCAGCCGGGGGCGTACACGCAGCTCAATGTCCGCTTCCACGCGGCCATCATCGCGGTCTCGGGCAACGAGTACCTGGCCGCACAGCTGCCGCTCGTGCGGCTGACCTCACAGGTGTTTGCACCGGCCGTCCAGCTCACGCGGGACAGGGCGCAGGCGGCGATCGCCGAGCATGGCCAGATCCTGGACGCGATCCGTAGCCGCGATGCCGATCTCGCAGAGCAGCTCGCCAGGACCCACATCCGCAACACCCTGTCGCGCATCAGCGCCGACACGCAGGACGGCACGCCACAGCAGGCGCCGCGCCGGCGGGTACCGGCCTGAGCCGCTGACCGGGGCCCGGCCTGGCGCTAGCAGGCGATGCCCAGGGCCAGTGCCAGCGCATGGCCCTGGCGTTCCAGCCGGCGCGAGGCCGGCAGCAGCCGCGCCTGCTGCTGCACGAGGTGCTGGGCCTCGGCCAGCTGCCCGCTGCGGGCCAGCGCATCGATGTAGATCTGCTGGAACAGGTCGCGCTGCGCATGGCTGCCGCCGATCTCGCGCAGGCGCGGCAGGGCCTGTGCCAGCGCCTGCACGGCCTCGGCATGCCGGCCGCGCGCATGGGCCACGAGGCCGCGTGCGGCCGGCAGTGCGACTTCGCGCCAGGTGGTGTCGGCTGCCGCGTGCCGCTGCAGGTTGGCCAGCAAGACATCGGCCTCGGGCCGGCCGGCGCGGGCCAGGCCATAGAGGTATTGCAGGTCCAGAAAGGCCAGCACCTGGTCGGCCACGCGCGGGGCCAGCCAGTGCGCGAGCGCGTGCCAGCGCGGGCCCACGTCGGCGCCCGCCAGCTCCAGCCGCGCGAGCAGCGAGACGGCGTTGATCTGGTCCTGCGCGTAGTCGGGCAGCACGCCCCAGACCTGCTCGTCGTACAGGCGCAGCGCGTCGTCGAACTGCCCGAGCTCGATCGCGAACAGCGCGGCATGCCACCAGTTGTGCGTGCGCATGAAGGAGTTCAGGCCGCTCCAGTGCGGCGCCATGGCCTGCATGAACTGCTGGCCTTCGGCGATCCGGCCCTCGGTCAGCATCACGTGCGCAAGCGCATGGTGGGCCCAGGGCTCGCCGGGTTCGCCTGCGAGCGCCTGCTGCGCCGCGGCCTCGGCCTCGCGCAGGTAGTGGCACTGCTCCCAACCGAAGGCCAGCATGCCGTGCAGCTGCGGCACCTCGCCCGCGGCGGGCAGCACGGCGCGCGCGAGTCGCAGCATGCCGGGCGCGTCGCCGCGGTTGAACAAATGGTATTGGCCGAGCTTGACGGAGACCAGGTCGCGCGGGAATTCAGCGGCCTGCTCGACGTGCAGCCCGATCGCGCGCTCGGTGTCGCCCGCCACCCAGGCCGCGATGGCCGCGACCAGGCGCTGCTCGCGCGGCGTGGCCTGCGGGGCCGTGGCCTGCGCGCGCAGCACATGGGGCCGGGCCAGCGCAGGGGCGCCGGGCGTCTCGGCGAACATCTGCAGCGCGGCGGCATAGGCTTGCACGATCGCGCCGGACTCCTCGCCTGCGATTTCCAGCAAGCGCACGGCGCGCGGCTCGTAGCGCAGCAGGCCCTGCACGAAGTCGTCGACGCGGTCCAGGTGGGCCGCGTCGTCCAGCGTGACCGGGTTGCCCAGGCTGTCGACCCGCATGCCTGTCACGCCCTGCTCAGCCCCAGGACAGCGCGCCGAGGTCGTTGGCGAAGATCGGCAGGCTGGTCCACAGGCCCCTGACGTTCTTCTTCGCGATCGTCGGGAATTGCGGCTGGTACAGGAAGCCGTTGGCCGCGTCGGCGGCCAGCAGGCGCTGGGCCTCGGCCAGCAGCTTGTTGCGCTCGGCCACGTTGCCCGTGGCCATGAGCTTGTCGTAGACCGTGCGGAACGCCTTGGAGTCGTAGCCCCAGTAGTAGTCGGGCTTGGCGTAGTTGCCCAGGTCGAAGGGCTCCACGTGCGAGACGATGGACAGGTCGAAGTTGAAGCCGCCGCCATAGGTGCCCGACAGCCACTGCGCCCATTCCACGTTCTGCGTCTTCACGTTGATGCCGATCTTGGCCAGCTGGGCCGTGATGATCTCGCCGCCCTGGCGCGCGTAGGGCGGCGGCGGCAGCGTCATGGTCAGCTCGAGCGGCGTCTTCACGCCGGATTCCTTCATGAGCTGGCGTGCCTTGTCCAGGTTGAAGGGGTTCACGCCCGTCGTGTCCACGTAGCCGGGCGCACCCGGAACGTAGTGGCTGCCGATCGGCGTGCCCAGGCCGTCGGCCGCACCCTCGATCACGGCCGAGCGGTCGATGGCCGCCAGGATGGCGCGGCGCACGCGCACGTCATTGAGCGGCGCGCGCCGGTGGTTGAAGGCCAGGATGGTCTTGGCACGCGAACCGGCCAGGATGGTCTGGAACTGCGGGTTGTTCTTGAACTGCGCGACCATGCGCGTGGCGATGCGCGGGAACGCGTCCACGTCGCCGGCCAGCAGCGAGGCGGCCTGCGCGGCCGGGTCGGAAATGAAGCGAAAGCCCACGCGCGAGAGCTTGGCCGCGGCCGGGTTGCGGTAGCCGGCCCACTTGCGCAGCCACAGCGCCGAGCCCTTGTTGTAGCTCTCAAGCATGTAGGGGCCGGTGCCGACGGGCTTGGCGGCGTTGCTGTCCACGCTCTTGGGCTCGACGATGACCGCCGTGGCCTGGCCCAGCGCGAACGGCAGGTCGGGATCGATCTCCTTGTTCAGCAGCACCACGGTGTGCTCGTCCACGACCTGCACACCCAGGTTGGCGAAGGTGCGCTTGTCCTTGTTGGTGCTCTTCTCGCCGCCGGCGCGCTCGAACGCGAACTTGACGGTCTGGGCGTTGAAGGGTTCGCCGTTGTGGAACTTGACGTCCTTGCGCAGCCGGAAGGTGTAGGTCTTGAGGTCGGGCGAGATGTCCCAGCCCTCGGCCAGCAGCGGCACGACGCGGCCGTCGGGCTGGATCTTGGTCAGGGTCTCGTAGATGCTGTAGAGCGTGACCTCGGAGATCGAGGCGGCCGCGCTGACCGTGGGGTCCAGGCCCGTGGGCTCCAGCGTCATGCCCAGCACGATGGCGTCCTTGCGGTTCTGCGCAAAGGCTGGCAGCGCGGTGGCGAGGGCGCCGGCGAAAGGGGCGGTCACGAGGGTGCGGCGGTTCAGCATGTCTCTCTCCAGATACGTCAGCTTGTGGAAAAAACGGCCGGCCCCTGCCTCAGGGCGGGCGCCGGGCCGGCGGTTCGGCGCGTGGCACGGCGGCCAGCAGCGCCTGGGTGTAGGGGTGTTCGGCGTGCTGGAACAGCTGCGCCGTCTCGCCGCGCTCGACGACGAGGCCGCGGTGCAGCACGCAGACCTCGTCGCACAGATGGTGCACGACGGCCAGGTCGTGGCTGATCAGCAGATAGCTCACGCCGTATTGCTCGCGCAGGTCCTGCATGAGGTTGAGCACCTGGGCCTGCACCGACACGTCGAGCGCGCTGACGGGCTCGTCGGCCACGATGAGCTTGGGGCGCGTGATGAGTGCGCGCGCGATCGCGATGCGCTGGCGCTGGCCGCCCGAGAATTCGTGCGGGTACTTGTCCAGGTCGCTGCTGCGCAGGCCCACGGCGGCCAGCATCTCGCCCGCAAGCGCGCGCTGCTCGGCCCGGCTGGAATCCGCGAGCGCGGCCAGCGGTTCGGCCACGATGCGGGCCACGGTCTGGCGCGGGTCCAGCGAGCCATAGGGGTCCTGGAACACCATCTGGAAATCGCGGCGCGCGGCCTTGAGCGCGGCGGTATCGAGCCGGTGCAGGTCCTGGCCCTGCAGCCGCACGCTGCCGCTGGTGGGCCGGTCCAGCGCCATGATGAGCCGCGCGATGGTGGACTTGCCCGAACCCGATTCGCCCACGATGCCCAGGCTGCGGCCGGCCTGCAGCGAAAAGCTCACGCCGTTGAGCGCGCGCACGAGCGGCGGCGGGCCGAACAGGCGCTCGCGTGGCAGCGCGTAGTGGCGCACGAGGTCCTGGACTTCGAGCAAGGGCGTCGTCATGCCATGGCCCCCGCGATCTCGGGCAAGCGGATGCAGCGCACGGCATGGCCGTGCGGCAGCAGCGTGGGCGGCGGCACGGTGCCGTGGCACGCGGGCACGGTGTGGGCGCAGCGGCCTGCGAACGGGCAACCCGGCGGCAGGTCCACGAGTTCGGGCACGCTGCCCGCGATCGTCGTCAGGCGCAGGCCCTTGGCCGCGTTCAGCGCGGGCCGGGCCGCGAACAGGCCTTGCGTGTAGGGGTGGGCGCGCGCTGCGAACACGGCGTCCGTGGGGCCGCTCTCGACCACGCTGCCGCCGTACATGACCAGCATGCGCGAGACGGTCTGCGCGATCACGCCGAGGTCGTGGGAGATCAGGATCAGCGCCAT
>DATKFT010000973.1:0-1854 GCA_035544335.1 Pseudorhodoferax sp. | reverse complement strand
TGCCGGCGCCCGCGCAGGCCGCCAGCAGCAGGGCCACAAAGGCGTCGCGCCGGTCCTCGTCCAGCGCCGAGGTCGGCTCGTCGGCGATCACGAGGGCCGGCATGCCGACCAGCGCGCGCGCCGCCGCCACGCGCTGCTGCTGGCCCACCGAGAGCTGGCCGGGCTGGCGCGACCACAGCGCCTCGTCCAGGCCCATGGCTGCGAGCCAGTGGCCGGCCTGGGCACGCGCCGAGCCGCCCTGCTGTTCGGCCGCGCGCTGGCGCTGCGCGGAGAAACGGCAGGGCAGCAGCACGTTGTCGAGCACGCTGAGGTAGGGCAGCAGGTTGAACTGCTGGAACACGATGCCCACATGGTCCACGCGCCAGCGGTCGCGCGCGGCGCGGCCCAGGCCCTGCCAGTCGCGCCCGCACAAGGCCACGCGGCCGTGCTGGGGCAACAGCACGCCCGCGGCCAGCGCCAGCAGGCTGCTCTTTCCGCAGCCGCTGGGGCCATGCACGAAGACGGTGTCGCCGGCCGCCACGGTGAAAGCCGCGATGTCCAGGCAGTCCTCGCGGCTGCCGGGCCACGCGAAGCGCAGCCCCTCGACCTGCAGGACGGGTGTGCTCACTTGCCGGCGAGCGGCAGCCGCGCCGCCGCCTTGCGCAGCAGCGTGAGGCCCTGGCCCTTGGGGCCCGCCACCTGCGCGGCCACGGTGCGCACGCCCGGGAAGGCCTCGAACAGGCGCACATCGACATACTGCGCGGCCGCGGCCTGGCGGCAGTCGAACAGCGCCGTCAGCACGAGGTCCGCATGCGCCTCGCCCGCCGGGGCGGCCGAGGCCGCCGAGGCCGCGGAGGCCGTTGATGCGGTGGGTGCCGGCGTGCCCAGGCCCAACACGGGCGCTTCGACGCGCACATCGCCGAGCTGACAGCCCCCCGCGGCATCGACCACGAACAGCTGGTCGGCCGCACGCAGCCGCTCGGCCAGCGCCGTCACGCGGCCGCGCTCGGCCACGGAACGCGGCGCGCGCTCGAAGCCCAGCAGGTCGTGCAGCGGCGACTCCATGCGCAGGCTGATGCGCTGGGCATCCACTGCCACGTCGAGCTCGATGCGGCCATGCGCATGGGCCTTGTGGCCGTCTTGGGCCAGCGCCGGCACGGACAGGGCCAGCGCCAAGGCGGCCGGTGCGCCGAGGCGTCGGATCAGGGATTGCGTGAAAACGGACATGCTGCCTGGTCGAGTTGATTCATGCGGACTGCCGCGGCGCCGCCAAAGTTCCCTACTGGAAGGCCGCCGCGGGCGCGTGCTCGTGCGCATGCCCGGCGCCATGCTCGCTCTCCTGCGTGACACCCTCGTGGCTGTGCGCCCCATGGTCATGCCCATGGTCGTGGTCGTGCCCGTGGTGCGCCAGCGTGCCGACCGTGCCCACCAGCACGATGCCCGCCACCAGCCAGGCCACCTGGGCCACGGTCTGCCGCTTGGTCAGGCGCGTCTGCAGCTGCGGGATGAGGTCGGCCAGGGCCACGTAGATGAAGCTGCTGCTGGCCACGACCAGGAAGTACGGCAGCCAGGCCTGCAGGCGCTCCAGCAGCCACCAGCCCGCCAGCCCGCCCAGCGCGGTCACCATGCCCGCCAGCGTCGGCTTGGCCACGGCCGCGCGGGGCTCGCCCGCGCCGGCGTCCAGCACGACGAGGTCGCCGATGTGGTGCGGCACCTCGTGCGCGAGCACGGCCAGCGCCGCCACCACGCCCAGCGCCGGACTGACCGTGAACGCCGAGGCGATCACGATGCCGTCGCCGAAGCAGTGCACGCTGTCGCCGGCCAGCACGGTCCAGCCGCCGCCCTTGCCATGGTGGTGGTGTCCGTGGTGGGCAT
>DATKFT010000972.1:0-2575 GCA_035544335.1 Pseudorhodoferax sp. | reverse complement strand
GAGCCTGATCTCTGGCCCTTCGGGCTGCGGCAAGAGCACCCTTCTGTCGCTGATGTCGGGCCTGCAGGCGCCGGACAGCGGCTACGCCATGGCGCTGGGCGAGGACCTGGGCAAGCTGGGCACGCGGGCGCTGGAGAAGTTTCGCCTACGCCACACGGGCTTCGTCTTCCAGGGCTTCAACCTGTTCCCGGCGCTGACGGCCATCGAGCAGGTGCAGCTGCCCCTGGGCTACATGGGCCTGCGCAGCGACGAGGCCCTGCGCCGCGCGCAGCAGGCGCTGGACGAGGTCGGCCTGTCCCACCGCGCCCACATGCGCCCGGCCGAACTGTCGGGCGGCGAAAAGCAGCGCGTGGCCATTGCGCGCGCCATGGCCAAGGCGCCGCAGCTGCTGTTCGCCGACGAACCCACGAGTGCGCTGGATGCCGAAAGCGGCCAGCGCGTCATCGACATCCTGCACCGCGCGGCGCGCAACCATGGCACGACCGTGCTGTGCGTGAGCCATGACCCGCGCCTGGTGCGCCATGCCGACCGCGTGCTCGGCATGGAGGACGGCGCCATCCGCAGCGACTGGCGCCAGACCTCCCCGTTGAAGGAAAAACAATGAAGCACCCCCTGAGCGGCCTTGCCGCTTCCACTGCCGGACTGGCTGCGGCGCTGGCCGCCGCCGCGCTGCTGGCGGGCTGCGGTCCTTCGCACGATGCGCCCGCCAATGCGGGCCAGGTCAGCTCCAGGGCGCAGCAAAACGGCCCGGCGGCCGTGGCCGTGGCGCGCGGCAAGATCGAGGTGGAAGGCGGGCTGCTGGACCTGTCGCCCGCCGTGGCCGGCGTGGTACAGCAGCTGTCCGTCAAGGAAGGCCAGTCCGTGCAGCGCGGCCAGCTGCTGCTGAGGCTGGCCGACGAGACGGGCCAGGCCGACCTGGCCGTGGCCGAGTCCGAGGCCCAGCTGGCCAAGGCCCGCCAGAAGGCACGCGCCGCGCGCCTGCCCCAGCTCAAGCAGACCCTGGCGCGCTGGCAGGCCGCAGCGCGCGAAGGCGCCGCCGATGCGCAGAACGTGGACGAGGCCGCGCAGGCGCTGCGCGATGCCCAGGCCGAGATCGACGTGGCCGCGGCCGAGGCCCAGGTGGCACAGCGCAAGCTCGAACAATTGCGCGCCCAGCACAAGCGCCAGGAACTGCGCGCGCCCGAGGCCGGCACCGTGGTGCGCCTGGCCACCCACGCGGGCAGCCAGGCCGTGCCCGGCACGCCGGCCGTGGTGCTGCTGCCGCAGCGCCCGCTGCAGGTGCGCGCCGAAATCAACGAAAGCTTCGCCGCCGCCGTGCGCGAAGGCATGCGTGCCACGGTGACGCTGGATGCCGATGGCGCCGCACAGCAGCAGCTGCCTTCGGCACGCGTGCTGCGCATCAGCCCCGTCTATGGCACGGCGCGGCTGCAGGACGACCAGCAGCGCGGGCCGGTGCGTGTCATCGAATGTGTGCTGGTCTTCGAGCAAGCTCCCGCCGCCGCCGTGCGCGTGGGCCAAAACGTAAGGGTGCAGTTCCATGAATAAGCGCATTCCCCTGTATCTGGACACCGCCGCGCCCGGCTGGATGGTGCAAAGCGATTTCGACGGCACGATCAGCCTGCTGGACGTGACCGACACCCTGCTCAACCGCTTCGGCAAGCCCGGCTGGCAGGAGCTGGAAGACGCCTGGGAGCGCGGCGAGATCGGCTCGCGCGAATGCATGAAGGGCCAGGTCGCGCTGCTGGACATGGACGAGGCCGAGCTGCGCGCCCACCTGGACACCATCGAGATCGATCCCGGCTTCGCCGGCTTCGTGGCGGCCGCCCAGGCCCACGGCATGGTGGTGCAGGTGGTCAGCGACGGCATCGACTACGCCATACGCCATGTGCTGGAGCGCCATGGCCTGGGCCATCTGCAGGTCATCGCCAACCGTCTGGTGCCGACCGGCGAGCGCAGCTGGCGCCTGGACTCGCCCTGGGCCAGCGCGCAGTGCGCGCGCGCCAGCGGCAACTGCAAGTGCGAGCGCCTGGCCGAGCAGCAGGCACAGCATGGCCGCGTGCTCTATGTGGGCGACAGCACCTCGGACTTCTGCGTCTCGGGCCGCGCCGACTTCGTGCTGGCCAAGTACAAGCTCATCGCCCACTGCGAAAGCCGGGGCATCGCCCATGCGCCCTTCGAGCATTTCGAGCAGGCCACGGCCCTCCTCGACAAGGTCGTCCTGGGCCTGGAGGCGCTGGCATGAACATGGCCGATGGATTCGACGCCGTTCAGCGCAGCGAGCCTGCCACGGGGCTGGACAACGTTTGCGTGACCGAGCATGAATTCGTCATGCCCGGCACGGGCGTGGCCGCGCGCACCGGCGTGCTGCTGGTGCACGGGCTCACGGGCACGCCGGCCGAGATGCGCCTGCTGGCCAAAGGGCTGAACAAGCAGGGCTTCACCGTCTATGCGGTCCAGCTGGCCGGCCATTGCGGCAGCATGGAAGATCTCGTGGACACGCGCTGGACCGACTGGCTGGCCAGCGTGGAGGCCGGCCTGCAGCGACTGTCGCAGCACATGGACCATGTGGTGGTCG
>DATKFT010000971.1:0-2515 GCA_035544335.1 Pseudorhodoferax sp. | reverse complement strand
GCCCAGGATCTTGACGCTCTTCTTGCCGACATAAGGCATGGCGCTGGACAGGCCGACCATCGCCAGTGGAATGTGGCCCGCCATCACATCCTGCAAGGCCGGCCCGGTCCCGCGGTAGGGAATATGGTCCAGCCGGATATTGGCGGTGGACGCCAGCTGCACCGCAGCGATGTGCGGCGCCGTCGCGATGCCCGCAGTCCCATAGGTCAGCGGCGTGCTGGGATGGGATTTGGCGTAGGCCAGCACATCCTGCATCGACGACAGGCCACTGGCGTTGCTGGCCATCAGCACATTGGGCACGCCTGCGAGGGCGGCGATCGAGACCAGATCCTCTTGCGGGTTGAAGCTCAGCTTTCCGTAGATGGCGTCCAGCACATACACATGGGGGCTGCCCAGCGTCAGCACATAGCCATCGGGTTTGGCATTCACGACCTCGGTGAAGGCCACGATGCTGCCCGCGCCGGGCTTGTTCTCGATGACGACAGGCTGCCTGAGCCGCTCTGCGACCTTGCGCATCACGATGCGCGCCACCGTGTCGTTTCCGCCACCCGGCGTGAATGGCACGATCACGCGGATGGGACGATCCGGATAGGTGTTCGCAAACACCTTGGGCAGCGCCGTCGCCGCAATGGCACGCACAGAGGTTTGAATGGCCTTTCTGCGGTCCATGGTTTTCTCCTTGTGTGTATTTATGCAAGCCACGAGAGTGGCTCTCGGGTGTATCCCCAGGGCCTGAACCCAGGCCTCTTGCGATCAGACGGAAGGGCTGCTGAGGCTGCGGCCCCCGCACACATACAGCAACTGCCCCGTGACATAGGCGGCCGAAGGCTCGGCGAAGAACCGGACCGCATTGGCAAGATCTTCCGGCTGGCCGATGCGCTGCATCGGCACCGTTTTCTTCAGTTGCTCTTGCAGCTCTTCGTTCAACAGGCCGAACAGCGGGGTTTCGACGATGCCGGGGGCGATCGCGTTGGCCGTGATGCCGTAGCGCGCATATTCCAGCGCCAGGGTGCGCGTGAAACTCACGACACCGCCCTTGGAGGCCGAATAACTGGCCTGCCCGCGGTTGCCCAGCCAGGCGCGCGAGGAGATATTGATGATGCGCCCGAACTTCTGCGCCATCATGTGCGGCAGCACCGCCTTGCAGCAGATGAATTGCGAGTTCAAGTTCACATCGATCACGCGTTTCCAGGCGTCCAGCCCCATTTTGGTGACCAGCTGCTTGTCATCGATTCCGGCGTTGTTGACCAGAATGTCGATGCGTCCCGTCGCCGCGGCCATGGACTGCACGGCACGCTCCACTTCCTCGGTGGACGTCACGTCCACGCGAAAACCCTGCACCGAAGCGCCACTGGCATTCAGGCGCGCGCACTCGGCCTGCAATGCGGCTTCATCGACGTCCCACAGTGCCAGTTTGCAACCACGGGCTGCCAGGTCATTGGCAATGCCCAGTCCGATGCCTTTGGCACCGCCTGTGACAATGGCCGTGAGGCCCTGTAGATTCGACGGAGTTTCTTGAACAGAGGTCATTTCGAAAATCTTCTTACAGTGACAGGATATGGACCGAGCAGGCTGCGTGGTCCACGCCCCAGATTCCGCCGCCCGTGACCTGCGTCAAGCCAAGGCGCGCGCCTTGCACCTGGCGCCGGCCCGCCCGGCCATGCAGTTGCTCGCACACCTCCACGATCTGGGCCACGCCCGTCGCACCGGGCGGGTGGCCTTTGGCCAGCAGGCCGCCACTGGGATTCACGGGGATCCTCCCCCCCAAGGCGGTGCTGCCGTCCTGCACGAGTCGCGCCGCGTCACCGCGCGCGCACAGCCCGAGCGCTTCGTAGTACAGCAACTCCGAGATCGTGAAGGCGTCGTGCAATTCGATGAGGCTCAGATCCCCGGGGCCCACGCCGGCCTGTTCGTAGGCGGCCTTGGCGGTGCGTGCCGTGATCTCGGCGTCCGTCATGTCGCTACCGGCCTCGGTGTCGAAAACGCCGGACTGAACGACGGAAGCACGCACGCGGACACGTGTGCTGCTCTCCGGGCTGGGCTTCGTCGTCAACACCAGCGCCGCCGCGCCGTCGACGACCGCTGGGCAGCACTGCAGCAAGGTCAGCGGGTCCGCCACGGGCCTGGACGCCAGCACTTCCTCGCGCGTGGCCAGCTTGCAGAACTTCGCGATCGGGTTGAGTGCGCCGTGCCTGCGGTTCTTGACCGAGATGTCCGCGAGCACATCGAGCGGCAAGCCGTGCTCGTGCACGTAGCGCTGCGCACGCATGGCGTACAGCGCGGGCATGACCATGCCGCGGCGGTTGTTCCAGTCGGCCTTGGACATCGCGAGCGGGCCGCCGCCCAGCGTGCTCAGGCTGTCCATGCCGAACACCACCACGGTTTCGTACTGCCCTGCACGCAGGGCGGTCAGCGCGAGGTGCAATGCCGTGGCGCCGCTGGAGCAGGCGTTGTCGATGTTGTAGACCGCCACGCCCGGGGTGCGCAGTTCGCGCAGCGCCCGTTGCCCGGGAAG
>DATKFT010000970.1:0-2969 GCA_035544335.1 Pseudorhodoferax sp. | reverse complement strand
TCAAGAGCAGGGCTTGCAAATACTACCGCTACTACCCAAGCTGCCATGAGAACTGCTATTTGGAATGAAAGAAGATTAGAATTAGCTTTTGAGCATGATCGTTGGTTTGATCTTGTAAGAACTGGACAAGCACAAGCTGCTCGGCATTCTCTGCGAATCGGAATACATCGATGGGGTTGCACTGACGCGGCCCGGTGACCAGTCCTAGCAGATCGAAGTCACCCTCGACCGCCGGAAGATCGAAGTCAGGCACGTCCGCCATTGCCTTCGGCTCGGCCTCGCGAATCTCGGCGGCGAAGCGGCGGTTGTGCAGTTCCTGCAGCGCCTCGGCCAGACTTGTGAGAGTCACGTGTTCGAGATCGCCGCGTCGCGGAGAGAAGTCGAACATGATGTGCAGCGCGCCGCACACCTTCACGCAGTTGACAGTGGCTCGACGCGGCTGCCTGCGCCCAAGGATCAGGACACACGTTCGGAGGAACAGTTCGCTCAGTTGCCTTCCGTCGCGCGTGAGTTCGGGGTCGAGCCGAACACTCAGCCAATCAGGGCATTGGAACAACGGCAGGACCTCGGCCACGCCGACGGTAGTTTCAAAAAGGTTTTCAGTCATCAGCATCTCGCAGTTGGGCGAACGAAGTCCGCGATGACGCCGTCAAGTGCGGCGCGCCAACTGGAGGGATGAATGACCTATCTTCGCAATCTGCGTATTCGGCGAGCAGGCAACCGCTGGCCGGCTGCCGTGAAACGGCATAACGTCAGGATGGCTGGAGTGGGTTGCATTGCGTAGTGGGTTTGACCAATGCCGTCACTGTACGGGCTACCGAAGGTCAGCGCAAGAAACGGCCGCGCTACTGGCGGCACGATGGCAATCACAGATCGTCTGGATCTTTGAACTGCTCAGGATCGACCAGGTCCTTGAGCGGCACACCCACCGCGTCGGCAAGCAGCGCCATGTTGTCGATGGAAATGTTCCGCACCCCTCTTTCCACGCTGCTCACATAAGCCCGCGTCAGACCCGCATCGAACGAGATGACCTCCTGAGTAAGGTCTCGGTTGCGCCTGGCACGGCGCAAATTCCGAGCAAATACAGCTCGCGCAGTCAATGTTTTTGCAGTCTTCTTCATACAGAAGAAGCGTGTGTTGCAGGCGCGCAAACCTCCACTCACTTTGATGTACATAATGACAACTTTAAGATTCAATCAGTTTTCCAATAGATTCAAAAAACAAACTCCTGTTGTCTTCATGACAACTTTGGGGATCAGCACACCGCATGTCCAACGACGCCCGCCCTGAAGCCTTCGCAGAAGCTGCCAAATCCGGACTCACTGCAGCCAACGCTGCCACGCTCGCAACCTGCACTCTCGTCGGCGGCTCGCTGAGCGTGTTCGCGGATGTCGCGCCATCGGGCTGGAGTCACGTGATGGGCTTCGTCGCACTGGCAAGCTGGCTGTTCAGCATCGCCCTGGCGCTGTATCTGGCCGGCCGCAGCACGCGACCGCAGGAACCCAGAGGCCTGCTCGCGACAGTAGCGGACGGCGTGAGACTGGCTGGAGCCAAGCCTGGCATCGCTGCCATGGTCGTACTGATGACGGCCGGCGCAGCCTTTACGGTCTGGTCGAGGATGCATAGCGATCAGGGCAGCGTGCTGCGCTCGCTGGTGGCGACGCAGGAACGCGCAGCAGCAGTCGCGGAAACCGCGGCGGAGCGCACTGCCGCAATCCAGGCCGACACGCAGGCGATCCGTTCGGCCGTCGGCCGGCCGGCGACTCCGGCGGAAATGCTCGCCGGCATGGGATACGGAACGGGCGACGACGAGGTGTGCCGCGCGATCAGTGCGGGCGCCATTAAGGCGCTCCAACTGATGGAGCAGATCACTCAGTTCAAAGCACGCCTGTCCGTCTCGCTGGGTGGTGGGCAGTACGCGCTGTGCATCGAAGAAGCGCTGTCAGAACCTACCCGCGGGCCGGCTGTGGCCCGCGCCCTTCAGGAGATCGAGGTCAGCGCCGAGGACATCGGCCGGCTGTATGTCGGTCAAACGATCGGCTCCGGCGACTCTGGGGCACTGCGCCCGCTTGAAGTGCTGGCGACTCTGGGAATCGAGCGTGATCCCCGGGCGAGGCTGACATCGGCTCGGGCTACGCCGCTGATGTATGCAATCTGGGCCGACAACCTGCCTGCGGCAGAAACGCTGCTGGCCAAGGGTGCCGATGCGAACCAGACCAGCCGCTTTGACTATGCCCTCGGAACCAAGATGGCCAGCGTCGCCGTCTCGCCCCTGGCTGAGGCGCAAAGACTGGGCCGGCCGGCCCTGGAAGAAAGGCTAAAGGCGGCCGGTGCCCGTGCGGAGGTGCAGCAGGTCCCGTACTTCAGATGACGTTCCCCGTCAGCGTTCTTTGTTTCAACTACATGGGGTCGTCATGATCGAATCGTTTCTTCTCGTCATCTACGCCGCTGCGTCCGTCGCCTTGGCGGTCTGGGTCCGTCGCAGGTCCAGGCTGCGGCTGGACTGGGCAC
The DNA here is from genome assembly GCA_035544335.1 of Pseudorhodoferax sp. Lineage (GTDB taxonomy): Bacteria > Pseudomonadota > Gammaproteobacteria > Burkholderiales > Burkholderiaceae_C > Pseudorhodoferax. Next base: position 458 of record DATKFT010000970.1, on the reverse strand, counting down.
ATCCCCGCATGCGAAGGCCCATCTTCGATGGGCAAGTGCGCAGCACCGGTGGTGCCGGAGCCCTGGGCGCAGCTGATGCGGTCAGCACAGCGGCTCTGGCCAGTGCATCGCCAAACGCAGTGATGCTGTTCGTCATCATCGTCGCGGGTCTTATCGGCGGTGTTATCGGTTCCGGCGTGCTACCAGCTCTCGTCGGCGGCATCGGGCAGCCCGGCTGGCTCGGAATGATGGCTCTGGTGGTGGCTACTCTGGCCTGGGTCTGGATCGGCGGATCCCTCGCGCTGCCCGTGCTGGCCCTGGCCTTCGGCTTGGCGCCGATCCTGGCCGGCCTGGCCGTGATCGGGTTCATCGGCATGATGCTCGGGCAAACTTTCGGCTCTGGGCATCCCGGCCTGTTTTCGTCGACAGGAGCGTGGCAAGCAGGCTTCGGCGCACGCATGGACTACAACCTTTGCGCG
>DATKFT010000969.1:0-3650 GCA_035544335.1 Pseudorhodoferax sp. | reverse complement strand
ACCTCGCAGTTGTCGAAGAACAATGGAAAGGTGTTGGAGCCGCGCATGCCCAGCTTGTCGAGCTTGGTGCCGGCCGAAAAGCCCTTGAAGCCCTTCTCGACGATGAAGGCCGTCATGCCGCGCGCGCCCATCTCGGGCTCGGTCTTGGCGTAGATGACCAGGGTGTCGGCGTCGCCGCCGTTGGTGATCCACATCTTGCCGCCGTTGAGCACGTAGTAGCCGTCCTTCTTGTCGGCCTTGAGCTTCATGCTGACCACGTCGGAGCCCGCATTGGGCTCGCTCATGGCCAGCGCGCCCACATGCTCGCCGCTGACCAGCTTGGGCAGGTACTTGGCCTTCTGCGCGGCGCTGCCGTTGCGGTGGATCTGGTTCACGCACAGGTTGGAGTGCGCGCCGTAGGACAGGCCCACGGACGCCGAAGCGCGCGAGACCTCTTCCATGGCCACGATGTGGGCCAGGTAGCCGAGCTCGGTGCCGCCGTACTCCTCCTTGACCGTCATGCCGTGCAGGCCCAGGCTGCCGAGCTTGGCCCACAGGTCCGTGGGGAACTGGTTCTCGCTGTCGATTGCGGCGGCGCGCGGCGCGATCTCGGCGGCGCAGAAGTCGGCGATGGCATCGCGCAGTGAATCGACGGTCTCGCCCAGATCGAAGTCGAGGCCGGGCAGTGGGATAGCGGACATGGGCGAAAGTCTCCTGAAGGGGTTGCGTCGCAGCGCGACAGCTTACGCCGGCCGCACCGCCAATTGGCGCCACAATGGTTGCAGATTGCGCCACGCCGCGCCACCCACGACCATGCCCTCCCACCTGCTTCACGCCCCCGCGAGGGCTGCCACGCCCATGGCCTTCGTGCAAGCCATCGTGCAGGCCTACGCGCACTACGGCCGCGACCCGCGCAGCGCACTGGAGGCGGCACAGATCGCGCCGCGCGAACTGGAGCAGCCCGGCGCACGCGTGACGGCCGCGCAGTTCGAGGCACTCAACGCGCACGCCATGCAGGAGCTCGACGACGAGGCGCTGGGCTGGTTCAGCCGGCGCCTGCCCTGGGGCAGCTACGGCATGCTGTGCCGCGCCTCGCTGACCTCGCCCAACCTGGGCGTGGCGCTGGCGCGCTGGTGCCGCCACCACCGGCTGCTGACCGAGGACCTGCTGCTGCACCTGCAGACCGCGGGCGGCGAGGCCCGGCTCTGGATCGAGGAGCGGCGCGACCTGGGGGCGCTGCGCGAGTTCTGCCTGGTGTCCTGCCTGCGCTTCGTGCACGGGTATGCGAGCTGGGCCATCGACTCGCGCGTGTCGCTGCAGCAGGCCAGCTTTCCGTTCGCCGCGCCCGCGCACGCCGACGCCTACCCGCTCATGTTCGGTGGCCGGATCGCGTTCGACGCCGGCTCGGCCGGCTACAGCTTCGACGCCCAGTACCTGGCCCTGCCGCTGGTGCGTGACGAGCGCGCGCTGCGCACCATGCTGCGGCGCGCGCTGCCGCTCACCGTGCTGCAGTACCGGCGCGACCGCCTGCTGGGCCAGCGCGTGCGCGAGCTGCTGCGCACGCGCCACGAGGCCAGCACGGCCGACGCACTGGCCGAGCTGCTGCACGTGTCCACACGCACGCTGCACCGCCAGCTGCAGGCCGAGGGCTTGTCCCTGCAAGGCCTCAAGGACCAGGTGCGCCACGAACAGGCCGTGGAGCAGCTGCGCCGCACCACGCGCTCGGTCAAGCAGATCGCGCTCAGCGTGGGCTTTCGCAACGAGAAGAGCTTCGCGCGGGCCTTCCGCCAGTGGACCGGCATGGCACCCGGCGCATTCCGCCAGGCGCAGGCGCCGACTCAGCCTTGAGCGGATTGCGGGGTTTGCGGGAGCTGTGGGACTTGGGCCAGGGCCCAGTCCACATGCTCGCGCACGAGCGCGCTGGCATGGCCCGCGCGCGCCTGCAGCGCGGTGCGCAGCGCTGGCTGCTCGTCCGCTGGCGCCTGGCGCAGCGCGTTGCCCAGCGCCACCGCGATGTTGCGCAGCCAGCGCTCGTGGCCGATGCGCCGGATCGGGCTGCCCTCGGTGCGGCGCAGGAACTCCTCCTCGCTCCAGCCGAACAGCTGGGCCAGCGCGCTGCCGGCCAGGCCTTCGCGCGCATCGAAATCGGGCAGGCTGGAGCGCCTCGCGAACTTGTTCCAGGGGCAGGCCAGCTGGCAGTCGTCGCAGCCGTAGATGCGGTTGGCCAGCAGCGGGCGCAGCGCGAGCGGGATGGCCCCGGCATGCTCGATCGTGAGGTAGGAGATGCAGCGCCGCGCATCGAGCCGCTGCGGCGCGACGATGGCGCCGGTCGGGCAGACATCGATGCAGGCCTGGCACTGGCCGCAGTGCGCCGTGACGGCGCTGCTGTGCGGCAGCGCGATGTCCAGGTAGATCTCGCCCAGGAAGAACATGGAGCCGCCCGTGCGGTTGAGTACCAGCGTGTGCTTGCCGCGCCAGCCCTGGCCGCTGCGCGCGGAGAGCTCGGCCTCGAGCACCGGGGCCGAATCGGTGAACGCGCGAAAGCCCAGCGGCCCCACCTCTTCGGCGATGCGCTCGGCCAGCTTCTGCAGCCGCGCGCGCAGCACCTTGTGGTAGTCGCGGCCTCGCGCATAGACGGAGACGATGGCCTCGCCGGGCCGCGCCAGCCGCGCGAACTCGTGGGCCTGCCAGTCGTCCGGCGTGTCGCGCGGCAGGTAGTCCATGCGCACGGTCAGCACGCTGAGCGTGCCGGGCACGAGCTCGGCCGGGCGCGCGCGCTTCATGCCATGGGCAGCCATGTAGCCCATCTCGCCATGGAAGCCCGCGGCCAGCCAGGCCACAAAACCCGGCTCGGCCGACGACAAATCGATGGGGGCCACGCCGATTTGGGAGAATCCGAGCGCGCTGGCCCACTCCCGGATGCGGGACACCAGCCGGAAAGCATCGATCTGAACCACAGCAGCCGCCACCCGCCGATTGTAGAAACCGGGCCATCCCCCACGGGTGGGACGGGTAGCGCGGCCATCCGCACGCCCCGCGAAGCCCCCACGCTGGTGCTGCACTGGCCCGACGAGGCCGCCACGGCCGCCTTCGCGGCGCGCCTGGCGGCGGGTCTCCTCGCGCAATCGGCCACGGCGGACGCCTTCCTCACGCTGCACGGCGACCTGGGCGCCGGCAAGACCACGCTCGTACGCCACCTGCTGCGCGCACTCGGCGTGCAGGGCCGCATCAAGAGCCCGACCTATGCCGTGGTCGAACCCCACCGGGTCGACAGCTGCGAGCCACCGCTGGCGGTCTGGCATTTCGACTTCTACCGCTTCGACGATCCGCGCGAGTGGGAGGACGCGGGCTTTCGCGACATCTTCGCGAGCAGCGGCCTGAAGCTCGCGGAATGGCCCGAGAAGGCCGGCGCGCTGCTGCCGCCGCCGGACCTCGCGGTCACGCTGGCCGTGCGCGCCGACGAGGGCCGCGACGTGCACATCGCGGCCCAGGGGCCGCGTGGCGCCGCGCTGCTGCAGGCCCTGGCCCTGGAGCCGCAGGCATGAAGCGGCGCCGCCTGCTCGGCCAAGGTGCGCTGGTGCTGCTGCTGGGCGTCACGCATGCCGCGCGCGGCGCCGGCATCGTGGCCGTGCGCGTGTGGCCCGCGCCCGAGTACTCGCGCGTGACCATCG
>DATKFT010000968.1:0-13753 GCA_035544335.1 Pseudorhodoferax sp. | reverse complement strand
CGCGGGCCGCGCGCCGGCGCCACACCGTCGTTTGCATCGCCGAAGGCGCCAAGCCCCAGGGTGGCGCGCAGACCGTGCGCGAGCAACTGGCCGACGGCCCCGATCCCGTGCGCCTGGGCGGCGTGGGCCATGCGCTGCAGGCGGCTTTGCAGGCCCAGCTGGACATCGAGGTGCGCACCACGGTGCTGGGCCATGTGCAGCGCGGCGGCGCACCCACGGCCTTCGACCGCGTGCTGGCCACGCAGTACGGCAATGCCGCCGCGCAGCTCGTGATCCAGGGCCGCTTCGACCGCATGGTCACGCTGCAGGGCGGCGCGCTGACCAGCGTGCCCGTGGCGTCCGTGGCGGGCCAGAGCCGCCAGATCCCGCTGGACCACCCGCTGCTGCTGTGCGCGCAGCAGATCGGCGTGTCGCTGGGGCAGGCGCAACCGGCCGGCTGAGCGCCGGCTTCCGCGCAGCGGACACGAAAAAGCCGGGCGCAGGGCCCGGCTTTTCTGTGGGTGCAGCAGCGCAGGTTCGTGCGCGCGCTCAGTCGACCAGGCGCAGCTCCACGCGGCGGGCTTCCTGCTCGGAACCGGTGCCGACCGTGACTTCGGGCTTGCGCAGCTGGATGCGCGACTTGTCCACGCCCGCGGCGACCAGCGCGTCGCGGACCGACAGCGCACGCTGCTTGGCCAGCTCGGCGTTCTTGGCCGCGTCGCCGGTCTCGTCGTGGAAGCCCGACAGCACGATCTTGCGCGCGGGTGCGGCGGCCAGCGCCTGCAGCGCCTTGTCGAGTTCGGCCGGGGCGTCGGCCGGCAGTGCGGACTCGGCCGTGCCGAAGTACAGCGTGGCGACCAGGTCACCGGCCAGCGGACCTTCGATCAGGATGATCTCCTCGACCAGCACCACGGCCGGCACGGCGACCACGGCCGCCGCGGCTGGCGTCTCGGGCTCGAGGCTGCGCAGCTGGCGCACCACGATGGCGCTGACCGTGCTGATGATCACCAGCGCGACGATGCCGAAAGTGATCCACAGACCCACGCGCTGGGTGTCGTCCTTGTCTTCCTGGTACATGCTCGAAAAGTCCTCGTTGCGAATTGTGTTGGGGCGCCGCCCTCCGGCGCAACCCGCGATTCTAGACGGCGGCCCGCGGGCCGCCGCTCACCAACACGCGCCGAACTGGCGCCGCAGCTCGGCGATCGCGTCCTCGCCCAGCGGCGCCGGCTGCGTGAGCAGCCACAGCCGCGCGGTCTCCTCGAGTTCCTCCAAGGTGGCCATGGCCGCGGCCGGGCTGTCGTGCCAGACATTGGGCCCCAGCCGCGCGAGCATCACGGCGCGGATCGGCCGGCCGTCCTGCGCGTAGCGCGCAATGGCATCGGCCACGGCCTCGGCGGCCTCGGGCGCACCGGGGCGGCGGTAGGCGATGTGCGGCACGCGGCCGACCTTCATGACGAAGTACGGCGTGATCGGCGGCAGCAGCTCGGCCGCCTCCTCCTCGCGCAGCGAACAGGCCACGAGATGGGTGCTGTGCGTGTGGATGATGCAGCGCGCGGGCTGGGCCGTGGCCGCGCTGGCCTCGTAGATGCGCCGGTGCAGAGCTATGGTCTTGCTCGCGCGGTCGCCGCCGGTCTGCTGGCCGCTCTGGTCCAGCCGGGCCAGGCGCGCCGGGTCGAGCGCCCCGAGGCAGGCGTCGGTCGGCGTGATCAGGTAGCCGTCTGCGAGGCGCACGCTGATGTTGCCGGCCGTGGCGTGCACGTAGCCGCGCGCGAACAGGCTGGCGCCCACGCGCACGATCTCGGCGCGGGCCGTGGCTTCGTCCAGGAATGCCGTCATAGCTTGCTGAAGGCCTTGGTGAAGAAGTCCGGCGTGCCGAAGTTGCCGGACTTCAGCGCGATGTGCAGGCCCTCGGGCGCCGCGGGGCTCAGCGCGTGGCACCAGGGCACGCCCGGGTCGATCTGCGCGCCGATGCGCATCTGCGCGATCTGCAGCGCCTGCACGCAGGCGCCCGAGGTCTCGCCGCCCGCCACGACCAGCTGGCGCACGCCGAGTTCCACGAGGCCGCGCGCGATGCCCGCGATGGTGTCCTCGACCATGGCGCCGGCCTTCTCCACACCCAGGCGGCCCTGGATGGCGCGCACCGAGGCCGGCTCGGCCGTGGAATAGACCAGCACGGGACCTCCGTGCGCGTTCGCCAGCTTGTCTTTCGCCCAGGCCAGCGCCTCGCCGCGCACGTCGGCTCCTTCGGCGATGCGCAGCGGGTCGATGGCCAGCGCGGGCCGGCCCGTGGCCATGAACGCGGCCACCTGCTGGTTGGTCGCGACCGAGCAGCTGCCCGAGACCACGGCCTGCAGGCCTGCGGCCGCCGGCAGCGCGGCGGCCTGCGAATCGGGTGCGATGCCGAAGTTGGCCGGCAGGCCGATGGCCACGCCCGAGCCGGCCGTGACCAGCGGCATGCCCTTCAGCGCGGCGCCCAGGGTCACGAGGTCGGCATTGGCGAGCGCATCGACGATGGCGATGCCCACGCCCTCGGCCTGCAGGGCCGCAAAGCGCGCACGGACCGCTTCCGGGCCCTGGGCGATGGTCTGGTAGTCGACCAGGCCGACCCTGTGCCGGGTCTGCGGCTGCAGCACGCGCACGAGGTTGGGGTCCTGCATGGGCGTGAGCGGGTGGTCCTGCATGCCCGATTCGTTGAGCAGCACGTCGCCCGCGAACAGGTAGCCCTTGAACACCGTGCGCTTGTTGTCGGGGAAGGCTGGCGTGGCGACCGTGAAGCCCGTGCCCAGCGCCTGCATCAGCGCGTCCGTCACGGGGCCGATGTTGCCCTCGGGCGTGCTGTCGAAGGTCGAGCAGTACTTGAAGTAGATCTGCTCGGCGCCCTGCTCCTTGAGCCACTGCAGCGCGGCCAGCGACTGGGCCACGGCTTCGGCCGGCGCGATGGTGCGGCTTTTCAAGGCCACGACCACGGCGTCGGCCTGCACGTCGAGCGGCACGCCGGGGATGCCGATGGTCTGCACCACGCGCATGCCTGCGCGCACGAGGTTGTTGGCCAGGTCGGTGGCGCCCGTGAAGTCGTCGGCGATGCAGCCCAGCCGCACGCCCTTGCGTTCCGTCGAAATGCTCATCTTCTTGTCCAGTCGTCTCGTTCAGCCCGCGGCCGGCAGCTCGCGCTTGGAAAACAAGCGCCCCACCAGGCCCCAGGCCAGCAGCGCCAGTGCGGCCGTGGTGATGGTGCCGACCAGGCCGTTGGCGAAGAACACGCCCAGCGAGCCTTCGGACAGCAGCATGCTCTGGCGGAACGCGTCCTCGGTCTTGTCGCCCAGCACCATGGCCAGGATCAGCGGTGCGATCGGGTAGTCGAGCTTCTTGAACACATAGCCCAGCACGCCGAAGGCCAGTGCAATGTACACGTCGGACATCTTGCCGCTGATGGTGTAAGCCCCGATCAGGCAGATCACGATGATCAGCGGGCCGATCACCGCGAACGGCGCGCGCAGGATGGACGAGAACAGCGGGATCGTCGCGAGCACGAGCACCACGGCCACGATGTTGGCGATGTACATGGACGAGATCAGGCCCCAGACGAAGTCGGGCCGCTCGATGAACAGCATGGGACCGGGCTGCAGGCCCCAGATCATGAGGCCGCCCATCATGACGGCCGCCGTGGCCGAGCCCGGCACGCCCAGCGCGAGCATGGGCAAGAGCGCGGAGACGCCGGCCGAGTGGTCGGCCGCCTCGGGCGCGACCACGCCGTCGGGCTCGCCCTTGCCGAAGTTGGCGCGGTGCCTGGAAAAGCGCTTGGCCAGGCCGTAGGACATGAAGGACGCCGCGGTCGGCCCGCCCGGCGTGATGCCCATCCAGCAGCCCACGATGGTGGAGCGCACCAGCGTGACCGCATGGCGCGGCATCTTCTTGGCCGCGTCCCAGACCACGGCCCAGCTCATGCGGGCCTTGAGGCCCTGGAACTTGAGGCCCTCCTCGATCGTGACCAGCAGCTCGCCGATGCCGAACAGGCCCACCACGGCGGCCAGGAAGGAGACGCCGCTGACCAGCGTGTCCGAGCCATAGGTCAGCCGGATCTCGCCGGACACCGTGTCCATGCCCACCGTGGCCAGGATCAGGCCGATCAGCAGCGAGGCCAGGGTCTTGAGCGGCGAGCCGCCCGAGGCCAGGTAGCTGCAGAAGGTCAGCAGGTAGACCGCGAAGAACTCGGGCGGGCCGAACTTGAGCGCGAAGTCGGCGATCGCGTTGGCGATCAGCGTGACCACGATCACGCCGGCCATGGCGCCGAAGCCGGCCGCCAGGAAGGCCGTGGCCAGCGCCTCGGGCGCGCGGCCGTTGCGCGCCATCGGGTGGCCGTCGAAGGTGGTGGCCACCGACGAGGGCTCGCCCGGGATGTTGAACAGGATGGAGGTGGTCGATCCGCCGAACAGGGCCCCCCAGTACATGGAGGACAGCAGGATGATGGCCGACACCGGATCCATCGTGAAGGTCAGCGGCAGCAGCAGCGTGACGCCGTTGGGCGCGCCCAGGCCCGGCAGCACGCCGACCAGGATGCCCAGCAGCACGCCGCCGGCCATCAAGGCGATGTGGTGCAGCGTCAGCGCGGTTTCAAAACCCGTGGCCAGGTAGCTCAGTTGTTCCAGCATGTCCTGTCCTCAGCGCGATCGGATCGTGTCATAGAACTCTTCGAGCGGCCCGCGCACGAGCGGCACGCCGAACCAGACCTCGAACACGCAGAACATCACCACGGCCGCGCCCACGCCGACCAGCAGCGCGCGGCCCCAGCCGAAGCCGCCGTGCACGCGCGCCATGTAGACCAGGAACACGGCAGCCGCCAGGTAGAAGCCCGTGAACGGCGCGGCCAGCGCCAGCGCCAGCGTGGGGATGAACTGCGAGAGCACGCGGCGCAGCTGCTCGCCCGTGGCGAACACGCCCGGCACGGGACGCCAGACGGCGTGCGCGGTCAGCAGCAGGCCCACCACGAGCAGCAGGATGGCGAGGCGCAGCGGAAAGTAACCGGCCTGCGGGCCGGTGCTGCCCCAGCCGGTCTCCAGCTGCAGGCTGCCGTGGATGACGGCCGCGGAGAAGAGGCTGATGAGGCCGGCCGTGCCGACCTCCAGGCTCTGTCGGGAAAACGAAGTCGACATGTCAGTGGTTGATTGCGCTGCGCGCCGCCCGCAGGGCACCGCGGGCGGCACGCCAGGACTCCAGGGCCTGCGGGCAGGCCGCTGGGGGATTTACTTCACCAGCCAATCGTCCTTGGCGAACTGGGCCTTGTTCTTGGCGCCGTCGGCCGCGATGTAGTCGGCCAGCGGCTGGCCGACCAGGAACAGGTCGGTCTGCAGGCCGCGCGCCAGCCATTCCTTGAACTCGGGCTTCTCGCGCACCTGGGCCATCACGTTCTCGAAGTACTTGACCTGCTCGGGCTTCAAGCCGCCGGCGGCCCAGACCGTGCGCGGCATGTTGAAGTGCTCGATCGCGATGCCGGACTCCTTGCAGGTCGGCACGTCGCCAAAGCCCTTGTCGCCGCGCACCTTGCCCTCGATCTTCAGCCGTTCCTTGGCGAACGCGCACAGCGGCTGCACCTTGCCCGCGCGCCAGTGCGCGATGTTCTCGGACGGGTTGTTGACGTTGGCGTCCACATGGCCGCCGGACAGCTGCACGGCCACCTCGCTGCCGGACTTGAACGGCACATAGACCATCTTGGTGTCGGTGGCCATCTCGATCTGGCGCGTCAGGATGTGGTCCGTGTCCTTGGACTGCGCGCCGCCCATCTTGATGCTGCCGGGCTTGGCGCGCGCCGCGTCGATGAAGCCCTTGGCGTCCTTGTAGGGACCGTCGGCGTTGGACCACAGCAGGAACTCGTCGGCCGCCATGATGGCCACGGGCGTCATGGTCTCGATCCTGTAGCCCACCTTGGTGATCATGGGCATCAGGTAGGCCAGGTTGGTGGAGAACACCAGCTTGTGCGGATCGCCGTTGGACGACTGCAGGTCGATCATGGCTTCCGAACCCGCGCCACCGCCCTTGTTGGTCACGATGACGGGCACGGGCATCAGCTTGTGCTTCTGGATCGTGACCTGCACGACGCGCGCGAACTGGTCGGTGCCGCCGCCGGGGCCGGCCGTCACGACGAACTCCACGGGGCGGTTGGGCTTCCAGTCGGCGGCCAGGGCCGGCGCGGCGAAGGCGGCGGCAACGGCGGCGGCGGCCACGGCGAGGGTTGGGAATGCGGTGCGCATGCTTGTGTCTCCTGGGAACGGGTCAGCGGGCGGGAAAGAAGGCGGCGTCCTGCTGCTGGCGCAGGCGCAGCAGCTCGGAGTCCGGGGCGATCTCGACGTCGTCGAAGCAGATCAGCTGGCCGGCCGCGATGTCGCGCACGAGGCGGCGGTTGCCGACCAGGTAGAACGGCGCGGGCTGGCCGGCGGCCAGCGGCGCGGCCGGCACGAGTTCGGCGGCCGTGCCGGCGATGGTGTGGTGGTGGCCGCCCATGGTCAGCACCGTGCCGGCCGCCAGCGCCTGCGTGCTGCGCGCGACCAGGTCCAGCCGCGGCTGCGGTGCCTGGGCACCGCTGGACACGCCCAGCACGGCCGCATCGAGCACGCTGGTCAGGGCCTCCAGGCCCAGCAGGTGGCGCGGGTTGTAGACCATGGCGCGGCGGCGGTCGCGGCTCAGCACATGGCCCTTGCCCAGCAGCAGGTCCCAGGTCGGCGCGTCGTCGCAGCGCACGACCACGAACACGCCGCCCGCAAAGCTCAGCTCGTCGGGGCGGCGCAGGCAGTGGAACACGTCGATCGCGCCGTCGCGCGCGAACAGGCCGCCCTCGGCCTGGCTGGCGAACAGCTCGGGCACCTCGGCCGGCCGCGCGATCGGCGCGTGCAGCGGTGCCACGTCGGCCATGAGGCCGGTGCTGTTGGCCACCACCTGCAGCTCGCACAGGTCGGGCACGGCGCGCTGCGGCAGCGCGGCGCAGATCTCGGCACGGGCCTGCACGCGCGCGCCCACCGCACCCTCGCCCAGCGCGAACTCCGCGCCGAAGCCAGGCACGTCCACGGTCACGCCGTTGCTGTGCATGGTCTCCGTGGCGGCGTCGAACACGAAGTCGTACTCGCTGGACTTGCCGGCCGACAGCACCTCGAACCCCAAAGCCTGGGCCCAGGTCACGAGGCCGATCAGCAACGCGGGCTGGTCGCCGTCCACGGGCGTGACCACGCGACCCTGGGCACGGGCCAGGCGCGACAGCTCGGGGCCGACCACGCTGTCCACCTCCTTGGAGGCCAGCGCCACGTGCAGGCCGGCCTCGATCGCCAGGCGCGCATGGCGCGCGCCGGCCTCGGGGTGGCCCGTGGCCTCCACGAGCAGCTGCAGCGGCAAGGCGAGCACCGTGGCCACGTCGCCCGCGGCGATGCACAGGCCCTGCTCCCAGGCCGCGGCGGCCTCGGCCGGCGTGTGACACTGCGCGACCTCATGGGCCTGGACACCGACCGAGGCGAAGGCCTCGGCCGCGATGGCCGGCGTGAGGTCGACGGCCACGCGCACGCTGACCGTGCGCACACGCATCGACTGCGCGAGGAAACTGCGGCCGAAGCCGCCGCTGCCGACCACACAGACCGCGATGGGTTGGGTGATGCCGACGTATCGGTGAAGATGGTCCATGGGAATGCTGATGCCGTGCGCGCCGCAGGTCGGTCAACGCACCAAAAAGAGGAATGACGCGAGTTTGCATGCACTTTGCACATCAAACCCGAGGGAAAACCCGAAGAATTGCGATTCTAGACATGAAAGTGCATGAACTTAGAGGTACAAGATGGATGTGGACAGCGAACAAGACCCCCAGGTGACAGCCCCGGCCAAGGCCGGGCGCGACGGCATGCGCACCGAACAGGCGGCCGCGCGGCTGCGCACGCTGATCGTTGCGGGCGCGCTCACGCCGGGCCAGCGCCTGTCAGAGCGCGTGATCGCCGAGCAGCTGCAGGGCGTGTCGCGCACGCCGCTGCGCGAGGCCTTCAAGATCCTCGCGGCCGAAGGCCTGCTCACGCTGGAGCCCAACCGCGGCGCCGTGGTCACGGCGCTGTCGCTGCAGGAGGTGGAGGCCGCGATCGAGGTGCTGATCGGGCTGGAGACCATGGCGGCCGAGCCGGCCTGCCTGCAGATCACGGACGCCGAGCTGGCCGCCATCGAGGCCTTGCATGCGCAGATGGTGGCGGCCCATGCGGCGGGCGACCTGATGTCCTACTTCCAGATCAACCAGGCCATCCACCAGTGCATGGTGGACGCGGCGCGCAACCCCGTGCTCTCGCGCATCTACGCGGCCGAGTGCGCGCGCATCCGGCGCTACCGCTACGCGGGCAACCAGCAGGCCGGGCGCTGGCGCCAGGCCGTGCAGGAGCATGGCGAGATGCTCGCGGCGCTGCGCGAGCGCGCGGGCCCGCTGTTGCGCGAGATGCTGCGCAAGCACCACAAGGGCGGCTGGGCCGTCTCGCGGATGGTGCTGCAGGAAGATCCGCTGACCAATGGCGCGCAGGCGGCGCGGCCCGCGCGGCGCCGGGCACGCCCGTCTGCGGCTGCGGCCTGAGGAACGCCGTGTTCCACAGCGGCCCGCCCTCGCCGTCGTGGCCCGCCTGCCATGGCTTGTCCCTCGCGCGCTGCGTGGCGCGGGCCACCCGCGGGCAGCGTTAGACGACATGTCCAACCCGCAGTGGAGTTTCCGGGCGGCCCGCGACACGGACCGGGATTTTCTGTTTGCGCTGTACGCAACGACGATGCGCGAAGTCGTCGTCGCCACCTGGGGCTGGGACGAGGCATGGCAACGCGACGACTTCCACCGTCGCTTCGACAGCTACCGGGTGCGGGTCATCGACAGGCAGGGGCTGCCGATCGGGGCCGTCTTCCTCGAGTGGCTGCCGAACGCGATCTACATCCATGAGATTCAGCTGCTCCCCCCACACCAGGGGGCGGGCATTGGATCCGAGGTCATCCGCACGCTTCTCGCGGAGGCCGCTGGCTGTGGCTTGTCGGTGTCGCTGTCCGTCGTGCAGGCCAACGGCAAGGCGCAAAGACTCTATGCGCGACTCGGATTCAAGGTCACGGGCACAGATGGGCCGTTTGTCCGCATGGAGCACAGCATCTCCGCCTAGCATCCTGTCTGGCGGTCCCCGCATGGTTCGATGGCTCTGGAGAAGAATGCCTTGCGCAGGCGGTTCGGCCGCCTGACCAGGCGCAGGGTGGGCAGCGGCGCCAGACGGCGGTCGGCCCGTCGCGCAACTCGAACGGAGGACAGCATGGGACTCTTGACCTTCAGCATCAACCTGACCCTGGACGGCTGCGTGGACCACGCCGAAGGCATCGCCGACGAGGAGACACACGCCTTCTTCACCCGCCTCATGGACAAGGCCGGGGCGATGCTGTGGGGCCGCGTGACCTACGAGATGATGGAGAGCCACTGGCCGGCGGTCGCGCGTGGCGAGGTGCAGGCAACACCGGCGATGCGCGCGTGGGCGCGCAAGCTGCAGGCCAAGCCGAAGTACGTGCTGTCCTCGACGCGAAAGGACTTTCCCTGGCCCCACAGCCACCACATCGCGGGCGACCTGCGCACGGGCGTGCAAGAGCTCAAGGACGCGACGCCGGACGGCGTGCTGCTCGGAAGCGGCAAGCTCGCGGCCGCGCTGGACCGGCTGGACCTGATCGACGAGTACCAGTTGCTGGTCCACCCCCGGATCACCGGCCACGGCCCGACCCTGTACGCGGGCGGGCTGCCCGGCACAAGGCGGCTCGCGCTGGTCTCGGCGAAGCCGCTGCGCTGCGGCGCGGTCGCCCTGCACTACCGGCGCGCGCGCTGACGCCGAGCGGGCGCAGGCCGCCGCACAATGCGCAGCTGTCGAACCGGCCTCGCCCGGCCCGGCCCGCCCGTGAGCGCGGGCCTGGGGCCGCACATGCAAGAACATGGCACAGATGAACATCCGAACAGCACGACCAGAAGATCACCCGGCCCTCCTTGGCATCTGGGAGCAATCCGTGCGCGCCTCGCACGACTTCCTGTCGGAGCAGGACATCCAGGCGCTGGTGCCCATCGTTCGCGATCAAGCCTTGCCAGGCCTGGAAGTGTGGGTGCTGTGTGATGAAGCATCCGCGCCCATCGGTTTCATGGGCCTGGACGGCAACAAGCTCGAGGCCTTGTTCATTGCGCCAGGCAGCTTTCGGCAAGGCTGCGGGAAGTTCATGCTTGAACACGCGAGGACATTGAAAGGTCCGCTGCAGGTCGATGTGAATGCGCAGAATCCGCGCGCGGTGGCCTTTTATCTGGCCCATGGATTCGTTGTCGCTGGCCGCTCGCCAACGGATGCTCAGGGGCAGCCGTTCCCGCTGTTGCACTTGCATGAGACGCTGGCGAACGCCGCGCCATGAGCCCAACCAATCGCCCCCCAGGCTCTGAGCCCGCGATGGCCCACAACGCGACGCCCGGTGTGGAGATCCGCCCGTATCTGGCTGCGGACCGCCAGGCCTGTCTGCAGATCTTTCGCAGCAATCTTCCGCGCTACTTCGACGCGTCGGAACTGCCCGAGTTTGAAGAATTCCTGGCGAGATCCACGCAGGACTACTTCGTCGCACAGCGAGGCGCAGCCGTCCTGGCATGTGGTGGCTGCTACGCCCGTGATGGGGTCGGCTACCTCAGCTGGGGCATGGTCGCGCGCGCGCACCACCACGCAACAATAGGGACCGCCCTGCTCGTTTGGCGCGTGGACCGGCTGTTCTCGCAGCCTGACATTTCCGAGATCCGGATCGACACCAGCCAGCACACGGCGGGCTTCTTTGCGCGACATGGTTTCCGAACGACGCGTCAGCTCGCCCATGGCTTTGGCACGGGCATCGACCAGGTCAGCATGTCCTTGCTGCGCGCGGACTGGCGCAGAGCGGGCTGACTTCAAGCTGGGGCAGCCAGCATGCACGCTTGCGTGCCCGCCAGCGACACGCCCGTCACGCTGCGCCCCATGGCCGCGCAGGACATGGCCATGCTCCACGCTTGGCTGAGGACCGTGGCCACGCCCGACGGCCCGGCCGTCCACAGGGTTCAGACGCGCCGGTCTCGGGAGAGCGCGCGCAGCGCCAGCTGATCCTGCGATCCTGCCAGCGGCGCCCGCTTGGGCCCCGCGCTCTGCCAGGCGTTCTTCTGCGCGGACCTGTCGCCATGCGCGCCGGCGCCCATCGCACCGTCTGCGGCATCGCGTGGTCGATGTCATCCGGTCTTCACGCAGCGTTCCTAGCATGCCGCCAGTCTGGCCGCTCCGGCCACTGCCCTCCACTCCCCTCCACTCGGCACCACGGAACCCCATGGACATGCTCAAGGCTTCGCTCCTGCGCCGGCTGCCCGCCGCACTTTCTCTCGCACTTCCGCTCGGCCTGCTGGCGCTGGCAGCGCCCGCCCACGCGGTCGTGATCAGCCAGGTCTACGGCGGCGGCGGCAACTCCGGCGCGACGCTCAGGCACGACTTCATCGAAGTCTTCAACAACGGCAGCGCGCCGGTCGACATCGGCGGCTGGTCGGTGCAATACGCCTCGGCGACCGGCGCGTCGTGGCAGCCCACGCCCATCCCGGTGGGCACGGTGCTGCCGCCCGGCCGCTACCTGCTCGTGCGCCAGGCGGCAGGCAACGGCGGCACGGTCGACGTGCCCGGCGACCTGGCCGGCACCATCATGATGGCGGCCACCGGCGGCAAGGTCGCTCTGGCGAACAACGCCAGCGCGCTGTCGGGCACCGCGCCGAGCGGCGGCGCGGTGGTGGACATCGTGAGCTTCGGCAGCGCGACACCGACCGAAGGCAGCCCGACCGCCGCCCTGTCGAACACGGCGGCGGCCCTGCGCAACGCCGGTGGCTGCACCGACACCGGCAACAACGGCAGCGACTTTTCCATCGCCGCACCGGCGCCGCGCAACAGCGCCACGGCCGCACTGCTGTGCGGCAGCGAGACCGGCCCGGTCGCCGCAGCCATCTACGAGATCCAGGGCAGCGGCGCGAAGAGCGCCATGGCGGGCCGGCTCGTGCGCACGCGCGGTGTGGTCACCAAGCGCGTGAACAACGGCTTCTTCATGCAGGACCAGACGGGTGACAACAACCCGCTGACCTCGGACGGCATCTTCGTGTTCACGAACCAGACGGCCTTCCCCGCGGCCGCGGTCGGCAACCTCGTCGAGGTCACGGGCAGCGTGGCCGAGTTCAACACCGGTGCCGCGGGCAACGCCGACACGCTGGCCCGCACCGTGACCCAGCTCAGCGGCGTGAGCGCCGTGAGCTTCCTGAACAGCGGGTTCAGCATCACGCCGACCGTCGTGAACCTGCCCGAGAGCGTCGACGGCGAGCTGGAGCGCTACGAGGGCATGCTGGTCACCTTGACCGGCCCGTTCACGGTGCAGCAGAACTACTTCCAGGGCCGCTACGGCCAGTTGACGCTGGCCGTCGGCGGCCGGCTCGAGACGCCGACCAACCGCCTGCGCCCGGGGCCGCAGGCCAACGCGCTGGCCGACGAGAACGCGCGCCGCCGCATCATCCTGGACGACGGCAGCAGCCTGCAGAACCCGGACCCCACGCCCTACCTCGGCCCCGACGCACTGCCCCGTGCCGGCGACCTCGCCGGGTCCATCACGGGCGTGATCGACTATGGCCTGGCGACCAACAGCAACACGGGCTTTGGCGACTACAAGATCCATCCCACCGTCGCGCCGGTCTTCAGCATCGCGAACCCGCGCACGGCCGAGCCGCAGGACGTGGGCGGCAGCGTCAAGGTTGCGAGCTTCAACGTGCTGAACTACTTCACCACGTTCACCGACGGCGCGACCGCCACGGGCCAGACCGGCCAGGGCTGCACATTGGGCAGCGCCGTCAGCGCGTCCAACTGCCGCGGCGCGAGCAACCTTGCCGAGTTCCAGCGCCAGCGCGCCAAGATCGTCGAGGCCATGGCGCGGATCGACGCCGACGCGCTGGGCCTCATGGAGATCCAGAACAACGGCAACGTGGCCGCGCAGAACCTCGTCGATGCGCTCAACGCGCGGATGGGCGCCAACACCTACCGCACCACCTCCGTGCCGGCCGAAGGCACGGGCACCGACGCGATCCGCGTCGCGATGATCTACAAGCCCGCCAAGCTCACGGCAGTCGGTCCAGCCGTCAGCGATGCCGACCCGGTCAACAACCGGCCCACGCTGGCCCAGACCTTCAGCGTGGCCAGCGGCGAGCGCTTCACGCTGTTCGTCAACCACCTGAAGTCCAAGAGCAGCTGCCCAGCCGCCGGCGATGTCGACGCCGCGGGCAACACCGACGCGGGCGACGGCCAGGGCTGCTGGAACGCGCAACGCGTGCAGCAGGCCCGGCGCCTGTCCATGTTCGTGGCGCAGCGCCAGGTGGCCGCGGGCAGCAACGACGCGCTGCTGGTCGGCGACTTCAACGCCTACGCCCAGGAAGACCCGATCTTCCAACTGACCAGCAGCGGCTTCGTCGACCAGATCGGCCGCTTCGACGCCTCGGGCTACTCCTATGTGTTCGACGGCGCGGCGGGTCGGCTGGACCACGCGCTGGCCAACGGCACGCTGTCGGCCCGCGTGAGCCGCGCCGTGCACTGGCACATCAATGCCGACGAGACGGCGCTGGCCGACTACAACCTGGAGTTCAAGGCGCCGCTGCAGACCTGCAATGGCGCCACCTGCCCGGCCGACCCCTACCAGGTCTCGCCGTACCGCTCCTCGGACCACGACCCGGTGGTGATCGGCCTGAACTACGCGA
>DATKFT010000967.1:0-2774 GCA_035544335.1 Pseudorhodoferax sp. | reverse complement strand
CCTGAAGGAGCAGCGCCGGCTGGGCTGGGACACGGTCCACATGACGACCGCCAAGCAGGGCAGCGGCGCGCTGCTGCAGGAAGAGGCGGACGGCTGGCTGTTCCACCGCACGCCGGGCGCCGACACCGAAGGGCCGCTGCTCCAGATGCGCAAGACCGCGCAGCGGCTGGCCGAGGTCGTGCATGCCACGCAGCCCGACCTGATCCATGCGCATTCGCCGGTGCTCAACGCGCTGCCCAGCCTGTGGGTGGGCCGGCGCACGGGCCTGCCCGTGGTCTACGAGATGCGCGCGTCCTGGGAGGACGCGGCCGTGGACCACGGCACCACGCGCGAGGGCAGCCTGCGCTACCGCGTCTCGCGTGGGCTCGAGAGCTTCGCGCTGCGCCGGGCCGATCAGATCACCACGATCTGCGAAGGCCTGCGCGGCGACATCGCGGCGCGCGGCATCCCGCGCGAGCGCATCACCGTGATCCCCAACGCCGTCGATGCCGCGACCTTCCAGTTCGGCGTCGAGGCCGACCCGGAACTGCGCCGCTCGCTCGGGCTGGATGGCTGCACGGTGCTGGGCTTCGCGGGCTCCTTCTATGGCTACGAGGGTCTGCACCTGCTGGTGCAGGCCATGCAGCGGCTGGCGGCCCAGCGCGACGACCTGAAGCTGCTCATGGTCGGCGGGGGGTTTCAGGACGAGGCCCTGCGTGCCCAGGTGGCCGCCGCAGGCCTGCAGTCGCGCGTGGTCTTCACGGG
The DNA here is from genome assembly GCA_035544335.1 of Pseudorhodoferax sp. Lineage (GTDB taxonomy): Bacteria > Pseudomonadota > Gammaproteobacteria > Burkholderiales > Burkholderiaceae_C > Pseudorhodoferax. Next base: position 2,030 of record DATKFT010000967.1, on the reverse strand, counting down.
CCGCGTGCCGCACAGCCAGGTGCAGCGCTACTACGAGCTCATCGACGTGCTGGCCTACCCGCGCCTGCCGATCCGGCTGACCGAACTCGTGACGCCGCTCAAGCCGCTCGAAGCCATGGCCCAGGGCCGCATCTTCGTGGCCTCCGACGTGGGCGGCCACCGCGAGCTGATCCGCGACGGCGAGACCGGTTTCCTGTGCAAGGCCGGCGACGCGGGCGCGCTGGCCGATGCGATCGCCAACGTGCTCGCGCGCCGTGACGAATGGCCGCGCGTGCGTGCCCAGGCCCGCCATTTCGTCGAGGTCGAACGCACCTGGGCGCACAGCGTGGCCCGTTACGCCGAGGTCTATGCGCGCGCGCTCGCGCGGCATGGCCGCAGCCTTCCCCTGAGTGTTTGAGGCCTTCCAAGATGAAACTGCCCCCACGCTCATCGCTTCGCGCATCGCTGCCCCCCAGGGGGGCGCATCAGCACCTGCTGGCAGCCGGGCGGCACTGACATGTGCGGCATCCACGGCATCTATCGCTTCGACGGCCAGGCCGTCACGCCCGGCCTGCTGTCGGCCATGGGCCATGTCACGCAGCACCGCGGCCCGGACGACGAGGGCATGCACATCGATGGCCCCTGCGGCATCGCGATGCGCCGCCTGTCCATCATCGACGTCGCGGGCGGCCACCAGCCGCTGTCCAACGCCGATGGCACGCTTTGGCTGGTCTGCAATGGCGAGATCTACAACTACCGCGAACTGCGCACCGAGCTGCAGGCGCTGGGGCACCCCTTCAAGACCGGCTCGGACAGCGAGGTGCTGCTGCATGGCTACGCGGCCTGGGGCGACGAGGTCGTGCACCGGCTCAACGGCATGTTCGACTTCGCGCTGTGGGACGCGCGCCGCCGGCGCCTGCTGATCGGGCGCGACCGCATCGGCGTCAAGCCGCTGTACGTGGCGCAGGACGGTCAGCGCCTGGCCTTCGCCACCGAGGCCAAGGCCTTGCTCGCGCTGCCGGGCGCGCGTGCCGAGCTCGACCGCAGCGTGCTGCCCGAGTACCTGCAGCTGGGCTACGTGGCCGCGCCGCGCAGCATCTTCAAGGGCATCCGCAAGCTGCCGCCCGCCACCTTGCTGGCCATCGAGGACGGCCAGGTGCGCGAATGGCGCTACTGGCAGCTGTCGCCGCGCATCGAGCGCGGCGTGTCCGAGCGCGAGTGGGTCGAGCGCATCCGCGCCCAGCTCGACGCCTCGGTCCACATGCAGATGGTCAGCGATGTGCCGATCGGCGCCTTCCTGTCCGGTGGCGTCGATTCCAGCGCGGTGGTCGGCTTCATGGCCAAGCATTCGCCGCACGCCACCAAGACCTATGCCATCGGCTTCGAGGGCGGGGCCGCCGAGAACCTCTACAACGAGCTGCCCTATGCGCGCCGTGTGGCCCAGCTGTTCGGCACCGAGCACCACGAGATCGTGGTCAAACCCGACGTGGTGGGGCTCCTGCCCAAGCTGCTCTGGCACATGGACGAGCCGATCTCGGACACGGCCTTCATCACGACCTACCTCGTCTCGCAGTTCGCGCGCCAGGACGTCAAGGTGATCCTGTCCGGCGTGGGCGGCGACGAGCTGTTCGGCGGCTACCGCCGCTATCTGGGCGGCCACTACGCGCGCAGCTACGGCCGCCTGCCGGGCTGGCTGCGCGCCAGCGCCGGCTTCGTCGCGCGTCAATTGCCGGCCGACCGCCACGCGGGCTGGCTCAACCACCTGCGCCTGGCCAAGGGTTTCATTGCCTCGGCCGAGATGGCGCCCGACGAGCGCTACCGCAGCTACCTGCAGATCCTCGACCACGCCACCGTGTCCACCTTGCTGCGCGACCCGATGCCGACGGGAGAGGACGCGCTGGCCCGGGCCATGCGCACGGCCGGCAACGAGGACGAGCTCAACCGCATGCTGGCCATCGACGCCGAGACCCAGCTGCACGACGACCTGCTGCTCTTGACCGACAAGATGAGCATGGCCGTCTCGCTGGAATGCCGCGTGCCGCTGCTGGACC
>DATKFT010000966.1:0-5291 GCA_035544335.1 Pseudorhodoferax sp. | reverse complement strand
GCGCGCCAGCTGTGACGGCCCCGGCCTGGGTGGCGGTGGCCTGGAACAGGGTGGCGGTGGCGCAAGTCATGCCGACAAGTTTAGAAACCGGTCCGCGAAAGCCTTGCCAAAATTTGGGCTGAATCGTTTGCCCGTTGGTGGAATTTCCTGCAGATTGATCGATCTGAGGAAATATTTGCCTTTGCCGTCCGACCGCTCTCTATGGGCAGCGGCGCACCCGCCCTAGTCCCCGCGGTCCTGCATCTGGCCCGACAGCAGCAGCTGGCGGCCCGGCGCGCCGCGTGCGACGGCGGCCACGAGCGCGCGCGCGACGTCGCGGGCCTGGATCGCGCGGTAGTTCGCGGGGATCAGCGGCCGCAGCGCGGCGCTCAGGAAGGCGGCGATGGTCTCGCCGCGGCGCTGGGGCTGCTGCATGGCGGCGCGGTCGCCCACCAGCAGCGAGGGCCGCGCGAGCACGAGCGTCTCGAAGCCCAGCGCGGCCACGGCGTCTTCGGCCTCGCCCTTCACACGGCTGTAGAACACGCGGGAATACGGGTCGGCCCCCATCGCGCTGACCAGGCCGAGCCGGCGCGCACCCGCGGCACGCGCCGCGCGGGCCACGGCCAGCACCGCGTCGTGGTCGACCGCGCGGAAGGCCTGCTGGTTGCCGGCCACCTTGATCGTGGTGCCCAGCGCGATGCAGGCCGCGTCCAGCGCTGGCAGCGCCGGGACCTGCCGCAGGTCCGAGGCATGGTGCTGCAGCTTGGCATGGGTCTGCGCGGGCGGCCTGCGCCCCAGCGTGTGGACTTCGGCGACGTCCGGGTCGTCGAGCAGGGCCTGGACGATGTCGCGGCCGACCAGCCCCGTGGCGCCGGCCACGAGCACGCGCCGGGCTGGCAGAGGGCGGGTTTGTTGCATGCGCGGCTCCGGGATCAGGCGGTGGCCGTGGACGCGTTGAGCTGGGCCAGCTGGACCGGCGTGCCCACGTTGTGCCATTCGCCGCTGTAGAGCGCGGCGCCGATGCGCCGCTCGCGCAGGGCGGCGAACAGCAGCGGCCCCAGCGCCTGCTTGTGGCCGACGGGCAGCGGCGCGCACAGCGCGCGCCGCATGAGCGCCAGGTTGGCATAGGTCCAGCGCTGGCCGTCCGGCCCCGGGCCGTCGAGCGCGAGGCCGTCGGCCGACAGGCCGAAGTCGCCGTGCGGGTGGAAGTCGGGATTTGGCACCAGCCAGAGCTGGGCCAGCAGGTCCTGCGCCACGAAGCGTGCGCCGGCCTCGGCGCTGAACGCGAAGCCGGGCGCGAAGATGTCGCCCGAGACCAGCCAGAAGCACTCGTCCAGCAAGGGCAAGGCCTTGGCGATGCCGCCGGCCGTCTCCAGCGCGCCGCCGTGGTCGCGGCCCTCCATCGAATAGGCGATCTGCAGGCCCCAGCGCGCACCGTCGCCGAGCGCGGCGGGGATGAGCTCTTCACGCCACGCGCAGTTGACGACGACGCGCTCGATGCCGGCCCGGGCCAGCGCCTCGAGGTGCCATTCGATCATGGGCTTGCCGCGCACCGGCAGCAGCGGCTTGGGCAGCTGGTCGGTCAGCGGGCGCATGCGCTCGCCGCGGCCGGCCGCGAGCACCATCGCACAACGCACGGCCGGTGCCGGCTGCGCGGGGGAAGAAGGAAGGGACATGGTGCGATTATCCGGACCGTGCCGGGGCCGCAGAGCGTGGCTGAGGGCGGCTGCAGGGCGCCGCCTGCGCTACAGGATCCCGAGCCGGCGGAACACGTCGGCGAGTTTTTCGCCGCGCTGCAAGGCCTCGCGCGACTGGCTTTCGCCCGAGACCTTCTCGAGCGCGCGGTGGATGACCTCCTGCTCGACCTGCTGCGGGATCACGACGATGCCGTCGACATCGCCGAACACGAGGTCGCCGCTGCGCACGCTGGCGCCGGCGCAGACCACGGGCACGTCGCGCTCGACCATGCGCGCGCGCCCCTTGGTGTCCAGCGGGCCGATGCCGCCGCAGAACACCGGAAAGCGCATCTCGCGGATCTGCCTGACGTCGCGCACCAGGCCATCGGTCACGCAGCCGGCCGCGCCGCGCGCATGGCTGGCGGTGGACAGCAGCTCGCCCCAGGGCGCGATGCGCTCGGTGGGGCCGTCACAGGCCAGCACGACCACGTCGCCGGGCGCCAGGTCGTCGACGAGCGCGATCTCCACCTCGTAGGGGTTCTCGCCGGGCGCGGGCGCCGCGTAGACGGGCATGTACAGGCCCGTGCGCGCGCGGCCGATGAGCTGCAGGCTGTCGTCCAGCGGACGCATGAAGGGTTTCATGGCCTGCTGCATCAGGCCCAGGCTGTCCAGCGTGTCGGACAGCACGGCGGCGTTCAGCCGCTGCAGTTGGTCGAGGTCGAGGTCGAGCGGCATGCGGTGGGGTGCGGCGCGGGGCCCTGGGGTTGCGGAGGGTCGGGCCAGCATAGCGGCCCGGGTCCGAATCCGATCCCGGGTGTTCCCGGGCCTGCACGGCTCTGCACGGCCCGTCGCGCCGCTCAGCCGGCCAGCTTGGCGGCCGTCTTGGCCACGAGTTCGCCCTGGTGGCGCGCGCCGGCCAGTTCGATGGCGCTGGGCTGGCGCGAACCGTCGCCGCCGGCGATCGTGGTCGCACCATAAGGCGCGCCGCCGACGATCTCGTCCAGCGTCATCTGGCCGCCGTGGCTGTAGGGCAGGCCCACGATGACCAGGCCGAAGTGCAGCAGGTTGGTGATGATGGAGAACAGCGTGGTCTCCTGGCCACCGTGCTGCGTGGCCGTGGATGTGAAGGCCGCGCCGACCTTGCCGTTCAGTGCGCCCTTGGCCCACAGGCCGCCGGCCTGGTCCAGGAAGGCTGCCATCTGCGAGGACATGCGGCCAAAGCGCGTGCCGGTGCCGACGACGATGGCGTCGTAGTGGGCCAGGTCCTCGATCTTGGCCACGGGCGCGGCCTGGTCGAGCTTGAAGTGCGCGTTCCTGGCGATCTCTTCGGGCACGGTCTCGGGCACGCGCTTGATGTCCACCTGGGCGCCGGCTGCGCGCGCGCCTTCGGCGATGGCGCCGGCCATGGTCTCGATGTGACCGTAGGTGGAGTAGTAGAGGACGAGGACTTTGGCCATGGTGCTTCCCGGATGGATGAGGAGGGATGAAGGGGATGGCTGCATTGTTCGTGCTGCCATCGCCTTTGCGCTGCGGCCCGCCTGAACGCACCGTTCAAGCGCTTTGAACGGTGGGTGGCGCCCTGACCTCGCCCTGGCCTCCTTACCTGGCGCGCAGCAGCTCGCCCACCTCGAGCAGCACGAGCTCGTTGTCGTCGGCCTGGTTGGGCGCGCGGCTGCTGCTGAACGGCAGGTTGTTGTCGTTGCCGACCACGATGTGCGTGGCGTCCACGATGTCCACGTTCTCGATCGTGAAGAACGGGAAGCTCAGCACGCCGTTCGTGAGCGGCTTCTTCGCGAGCTTGTTCGGGTCCTGGATGCGCAGCAGGTCGATGTAGCCGACCTTGCGCACGGCCTGGCCCACGTTGGCCTCGTTCATCTCGACCTTGTAGACGCGCTTGAACTGGGGCAGGTCGTGGAAGCAGTCCGTGCGCTGCTGGCCGGCCGGGCAGGCCTGGTCCGGCGTGCCTTCGCCGTTGTCGCGTTCGATGATGAGGCCGGTCGTGGCATCGACCATGTTGAAGTCGCCGATCGCATGGTGGCCGGCTTCCAGCGGGTACTTCCAGTGGCGGCCGGTCCAGGCTTTCTTCTGCACGTCGAACTCGAGCACGCGCAGGGCGGTCTTGCCGTCCACCTGCTCGTTGGTCTTGGTGGCGGCGTTCCACAGCGGGCCTTCCAGCAGCGCGTAGAGCTTGCTGCCGTCGGGCGAGGCCGCCATGCCTTCGAAGCCCTTGGAGCGGCGCACTTCGAAGGCCGGCAGCGCGGCATCCGGCGCGCCGGGCATGGACAGGGCCGGGTGGTCGGGCGAGCGCACGGTCTTGCCGTCCACCTGGGTCTCGAACACGGCCAGCACCTTGCCGTCGAGGTCGGCCTGGATCAGGTAGGGGCCGAACTCCTCGCCGATCCACAGCGAGCCGCCCGCGAACTGGAAGCTCTCGGGGTCGAAGTCCGCGCCGGTCAGGTAGCGCTTGTCGCTGCCCTCTTGCACGATGCGGAACGGCACCTTGCGGTCGGGGTCGTGCAGGAACACGGTCTTCTTGCGCTCGAACTGGCCGCTCTTGAAGTCCACCGCGTAGTGGTTCAGGTAAAGCATGAAGTCCGGCGAGTTGGCCTTGCTGCCCGCGCCGTTGTCCGTGAGGATCCAGTAGCTGCCGTCGGCCATGCGCTTGATGCCCGAATGGCCTTGCGCGGGCTGGCCTTCGAAGGGCAGCGCGATGCCGGTGGGCCGGCCGGCGGACAGGCCCATGACGCTGCCGGCACGGTCCGCGCGCTGGGGCGTCGTGAACTTGCCCGCCACGCGCAGGTCGGCCGGCGCGTCGGCCGGCGGCGCGATCAGCGTGAGCGCGGGCAGCACGGCATGGCCGGCCAGGGTGGCCGGGTAGGCCTGCTGGGCGTGGGCGGGCGACAGGGCGGCGGCACAGGCGACGGCAACGCCGGTGGCGGCAAGGGTCTTGCGGAACATGCGGATGGTATGGGGATGGAAAGACAAGCCCGCGAGCCTGCCCGCACCGCATGACAGCCGCGTGAATCCTAGCGGTTGACCAGCAGCGCTCCCTCGCGCGCCGCGGCGCCCGAGCGCAGCAGGTCGTCGACCAGCGTGCGACCCCAGGCGTCCATGGGCCCCATGTCGGCGAAGTGGGTCGCGTGCAGCGTGCGGAAGTACGTCGTGCGCAGGGCCCAGGCGATCAGCTCGGCCTCGGCGATGGACTGCAGCTCCAGCAGCTTGAACTTGAGCAGCACCTTGGCCGCGTACAGCGCGTGCTTGCGCGGCGCGGCGACGAAACCGTCCAGCCGGCGCCGCGCGCGCTCCAGGGCCGGGCCCACATCGTCGAAGGCGCCGCCGTGGCCCGGCACCACGGTGGCCGGGGCCAGGCGTTCGATGAGGTCCAGCGAGGCGCCGACCTCGGCGAAGGCCGAGTCGCCCTCCAGCTCCGGAAAGACCACGCCGAAGCCGTGTTGCCACAGCGCGTCGCCCGAGACCAGCAGGCGCCAGCGTGGCTCGAACAGCAGCACCGCGTGCGGGTCGTGGCCCGGCGCCGCGTGCACCTGCCACAGGCCTGCGCCCAGCGCGATCTGCTGGCCCGGCTGCAGCAGCGCGTCGATGCCAAAGCGCGGGCATTGCTGGCCCGTGGGCGCATAG
>DATKFT010000965.1:0-13805 GCA_035544335.1 Pseudorhodoferax sp. | reverse complement strand
GAAGGCCGCGCCCAGCGCGTAGATCAGCAGCACGGCGCAGGCCGACACCGCCAGGCTGGTCATGCAGCCGCGCAGCGCGATGCGCTCCACGCGCGGCCAGTGGCCCGCGCCGATGTTCATCGCGGCCATGGCCGACATCGAGGCGGCCAGCGCGATGCCCGGCGTCTGCACGAAGTTCCAGAGCTGCGCCGCGCCGCTGTAGGCCGCCGCGGTGGCCGCGCCATGGCGGTTGACCAGGCCCAGCAGCACGAAGTAGGCGCCCTGCGTGACCACGGACTCCAGCGCCACGGGCACGCCGCGGCGCAGCAGCAGGCCCAGCAGCGCGCGCTCGGGCCGCAGGTGGCGCAGGTCCTCGCCACGCAGCGCGATGGGCAGGCGCCGGCGGTACACATGGGCCAGCAGCGCCGCGAGCGCGGTGGCCGCGGCCAGCAGGTTGGCCACGCCCACGCCCGCGATGCCCATGCCGGGCAGCAGGCCGCCCAGGCCCGTCAGCAGCGCGGGCACGAGCAGCAGCGACAGGCCGATCCAGACCAGCGTGAAGCGGAACGGCGTGCGCGCATCGCCGCTGCCGCGCAGCAGCATGACCAGCACGAGGTAGCTGAAGATGGCCGGCATCGACAGGCAGGTGAAGCGCAGGTGCACGACCGCGTGGCCGCGTGCCTCGGCCGGTGTGCCCAGCGCGTCGATGAGCAGCGGCGCCAGCGCCCAGCCCGCGGCAGCCACCACCAGCGAGAAACCCACGACGAAGGCCAGTGCGCAGCCCGTCACGCGCTTGACGGCACCCAGGTCGCCGGCCCCCAGCGACTGGCCGATGGCCACGCCGGCCGCCGTGCCCATGCCCATCACGGCGCCCATCAGCATGAACAGCAGCACGCTGGCCGTGGCCACGGCCGGCAGTGCGTGCGCGCCCAGCACCTGGCCCACCCAGACGGCCGCCCAGGTGCTGGCCACCGCGTGCAGCAGGTTGGTGGCCAGCAGCGGCAGCGCGAAGCGCAGCAGCGTGGGCGTGATCGGCCCCTCGACGAAGCGGCCGGCCAGGGCGTGGGTGGCGGCCGTCACGGACGGCCGTCAGACAGGCGTGGTGTCGCTGGCCAGGCCCGCCAGCGCGGCCTGCTGGATCTGCCGCTTGAGGATCTTGCCCGACGGCGTGCGCGGCAGCGGCGCGGCCGCGAGCTGGATGTAGCGCGGGATCTCGAAGCGCGCCAGGTGCTGGGCCAGGAAGCTGCGCAGCGCCTCCACGTCCAGGCCCGGCGCGCCATGCACGGTGGCGCCCACCTCCTCGCCCATGCGCTCGTCGGGCACGGCGTAGACGGCGGCCTCGTGCACCTCGGGGTGCAGCAGCAGCGCAGCCTCGACCTGGCCGCAGCCGATGTTCTCGCCGCCGCGGATGATGAGGTCCTTGATGCGGTCGACGATGAACAGAAAGCCCTCGGCGTCCAGGTAGGCCACGTCGCCGGTGCGGAACCAGTCGCCGTCGACGAAGCTGCGCACATTGACCTCGGGCCGGTTCCAGTAGCCCGGGAACACCGAGCTGCCGCGCACGAGCAGCTCGCCGCGCTCGCCGGCCGGCAACGCCTGGCCCTGCTCGTCGACGATGCGCAGGTCCAGCACCAGCGCGCTGCGGCCCGAGCTCGCGGGCCGGGCCAGGTAGTCCTCGCCGCTCACGCCGGTGCCGATGGCATTGGTCTCGGTCATGCCCCAGCCCGTGTTGGGCAGGGCCTGGCGGAAGCTCGCGCCGATCTGGCGCACCTGCTCGGGCGCGCGCGGCGCGCCGCCCCCGCCCAGGGTCACGAGCGTGGCCAGGCTGTAGCGGCCCTGCTGCGCCACGCGCACGAGGTCGCCGGTCATCGCGGCGGGCGCGACCAGCGAGGTCAGGCGCTCGCGGTCGATCAGTGCGGCCGCGCGTTCGGCGTCCCAGCGGTACATGGCCACCATGCGCCGCTGCGTCCGGTAGCACGACAGGTAGGAGGCGTGCAGGCCCGACACATGGAACAGCGGCACGGCCAGCAGCGTGCCGGGCTGCTCGGCCGGTGCCGCGGGCGCGAGACCGGCCACGCGCTCGTTGACGAGCTTGTCCAGCTCCCAGGACAGCAGAGCCGACAGGATGTTGCGGTGCGTGGAGACCACGCCCTTGGGGTGGCCCGTGGAGCCCGAGGTGTACAGGATGGTGGCGTCGTCGTCGGGCGCGATGGCGGCCGGCGGCATGGGCACCTCCCCCATCGCCTCCCCCACGGCATCGACCAGGGCCTGCAGCGCGCGCGTGCCCGGCGGCAGTTCGTCCGTGCGCACGGCCAGGCACTGCAGCCGCGGCAGCGCCGCGCGCACCTGCGGCTGCGCGAGCCGCGCCACGCGCTCGGCATCGGCCAGCACCACCTCGGCGCCGCTGTCCTGCAGGCCGTAGAGCAGCTCGTCGGCCTGCCAGTGGCCGTTCATGGCCACCGCCACCGCGCCGATGCTGGTGATGGCGCAGAAGGCCAGCACCCACTCGGGGTAGTTGCGCATCGCGATCGCGACGCGGTCGCCCGGCCGCACGCCGCAGCCGTGCACGAGCACATGGCCGATGCGGCTGGCGGCGAGCCAGGCCTCGCGGAACGTGAGCCGCTCGTCCTCGTAGACCAGGAAGGGCAGATCGCTGGCCGTGGCCTCGTACAGCGCACGCAGCGAGGCGGGTCCGTTGGCGAACGCGCGCACCTGGCGCCCGCGTGCCAGCGTCTCCACGAGCGCATGGGGCATGCCGGGTGCGGTCAGGGCCGCGATGGCTTCGGCGCGCGTCACGGATTGGGTCATGTCATCGGCCGTGGAACACGGGTTCGCGCTTGGCGACGAAGGCCTTGGTCGCCTCGCGGTGGTCCTCGGTCTGGCCGCAGTGGATGTGGTGCGTGGCCTCCAGGTCCAGGCAGTCGTCGACCTCGCCGGCCAGCGCGCGGTTGAGGTTCTCCTTCATGTAGCGCAAGGCGACCGTGGGGCCGGTGGCCAGGCGCAGCGCGAGCGCGCGCGTGCGTTCGGCCAGTTCCTCGGGCGCGCAGACCCAGTTGGTCAGGCCCAGGCGCAGGGCCTCGTCGGCGCCCACGCGCTCGGACAGGAAGTACAGCTCGCGCGCCTTGGCCGTGCCCACGAGCTGCGTGAGGAAGTAGCTGCCGCCGTAGTCGCCCGAGAAACCGACCTTGGCGAAGGCCGTGGTCATGACGGCCGTGCTGGCCATGATGCGCAGGTCGCAGGCCAGGGCCAGCGCGAGGCCCGCGCCGGCCGCCGCGCCCGGCAGCGCGGCCACCGTGGGCTTCGGGCACTTGAACAGCTTGCCGGCCGTGGCGCGCTGGTTCGCGCGCTGGCGGTGGATGGCCTGGTCGATGGTCAGTGCGCCCACGGTGCCGTCGCCCGCGGCGGCCATGCCCTTCACGTCGCCACCCGCGCAAAAACCCTTGCCCGCGCCCGTCAGCACGATGCAGCGCACCGCGTGGTTGAACTCGGCCTGGGCCAGCTGCTCCTGCAGCGCCTGGTTCATGGCCCGGCTCATGGCATTGCGCGCGTCGGGACGGTTCAAAGTCAGCGTGAGCACGCCGGCGTCCAGCGTGGCGAGCAGGTCGGGCGTCCCGGTATCGAGGACGGTGGTTTCGGACATGGCGATGCTCCAGGGAAGGTGGAAGTCAGAGGTAGCGGAAGCTGGCGTTGGAGACCACGGTCCTGTCGCCCACGCGGCCCTCGAAGACGAGCCGGCCCGGGCCGTCGTGCCAGCCCACGAGCCGCAGGCGGTCGCCCGGGTAGACGGGCGAGGAAAAGCGCAGGCCCAGCGCCTGGAAGCGCGCGGCGTCGCCGCCGCACAGCGCGCCCAGCAGCAGCTGCCCGCAGTGGCCATAGGTGCACAGGCCGTGCAGGATGGGCTGCTCGAAGCCGCCGAAGCGGGCCGCCTCGGGCGCGATGTGCAGCGGGTTGTAGTCGCCCGAGAGCCGGTAGATGTGGGCCTGGTTGGCGGGGATGGCCACCGCCAGGTCGAGGTCGGGCGCACGGTCCGGCATGCTCAGCTTGGCCGAGCGCGCGGTGCCCGCGCCCTCGAAGGGGGCGATGTCGCCCAGGGCTGCGATGCCGCGCCGGAACGAGCCGCTGACCATGCGCACGCAGACGCGGCCATCCGCATCGAGCACCTCGGCCTCGACCTCGGCGAAGGCCGCGCCGCGCGGGCGCGGGTGCACGGACAGCAGCCGCGCGCGCACCTGCACCTGGCCCTCGGTCGGCAGCGGGGCCAGCTGCTCGAGGTGGCGCTCGGCGTCCAGCAGCAGCGGGCCCGGCGAGGGCGGAATGGCGTCGGCGTCGAGCTTCAAGCCCGCCGCGCCCCAGCGGATCGCGAAGGTGGGGAACACGGCGAACTGCGGGTGCTGCTCGTAGACATGGCGCAGGTCGCTGCAGCCGATGCCGACCGCGTACAACAGCACGTCGCGCTGCGTGTAGGCGATGGCCACCGGATCGCTCCAGGGGCCGGGTTGGTCGTCGGGCAGCAGCGCGCGTGGGCGGTAGGTGGGCATGGGCTGGTCTCCTTGGAATGCGTTCAGGCCTGCTGTGCCTGTTGTGCCCATTCCCAGGCGCGCCGCGCACGCGGCGCGGCGCTGGCGCCCGCGGCCCTGGCCTGGGCGCTGGAGGCCGTGCCGGCCTCCACGCGCTTGGCGATGCCCTGGGCGATGGCGGCCAGGCGGAACAGGTTGTAGGCCATGTAGAAGGACCAGTCCTGGCGCAGCACCTCGGGCGTGGACAGGCCGCTCTGCGCGCAGTACAGGGCCATGTAGTCGTCGAGTGCGGGGATGCCCAGCGCGGCCAGGTCCAGGCCTTCGAGCCCGCGCTGCGTGGACGGCTCCACATGCCAGACCATGCAGTGGTAGCTGAAGTCGGCGAGCGGGTGGCCCAGCGTGGACAGCTCCCAGTCCAGCACCGCGAGCACGCGCGGCTCGGTGGCATGGAAGATCATGTTGTCGAGCCGGTAGTCGCCGTGCACGATGCAGGCCTTGTCGTCCCGGCCGCTGGCCGGGATGTGGGCCGGCAGCCAGGCCAGCAGTGCGTCCATCTCGGGGATGGGCTGCGTGATCGAGGCCTGGTACTGCTTGCCCCAGCGGCTGATCTGGCGCTCCAGGTAGTTGCCGGGCTTGCCGTAGCCCGCCAGGCCCCGCTCGGCATAGGGCACGCGGTGCAGCGCGGCGATCACGCGGTTCATCTCGGCGTAGTGGGCGCTGCGCTCGGCCGGCGCCATGCCCGGCAGGGCCGGGTCCCAGAGCACGCGGCCCTCCACATGCTCCATGATGAAGAACACGCGGCCGATCACGGACTCGTCGTTGCACAGCGCCAGCATGCGCGCCACGGGCACGCCGCTGCCGTGCAGGGCCTGCATCACGGTGTATTCGCGCTCGACCGCGTGGGCGCTGGGCAGCAGCTTGGCCGCGGGGCCGGGCTTGGCCCGCATCACGTAGCGCCGGGCGGGCGTGGTGATGCTGTAGGTGGGGTTGGACTGGCCGCCGGGGAACTTGCTGACGGTCATGGGACCGGTGAAGCCTTCGACGTTCTGCTGGAGCCAGGCGTGCAGGGCGGTTTCGTCGAGGCCGTGGTCGGTGGGGGTGGAGCTTGTTTCGGTCATGTCGGGTCTCTATGGAAAACCGGGGCCAAGCGCAGCGATGGCCCGGATCGCTTCCCCGCTCCCGGGGCCCTGTGCCCACGCCGAGGAGCGCAGGGGAAATTCCCACACGGGCCATCGCTGCGCTCGGCCTGGGGCTCTGGCCATCGCTGCGCTCGGCCCGTGGAGGATGGCTGACGCGTCATGTCAGTGGTAGGCCTCCAGCGCCTCGTCCAGCACGCGCTCCAGGTCGGCCGCGCTCGCGCAATGCGACATGCGCGTGCAGTAGGGCCGGTAGCGCAGCATCGCGCTGTCGCCCGTGCCCCAGCGCGCCTCGGCCTCGGGACAGAGCCAGACCACGCGCTTGGCGCGGGCGGCCAGCTCGGCGAAGAGGTCCAGCCGCGGGTCGGCGCCGTTGCTGCGGCCGTCGCCGAGCACGAGCACCGTGGTGCGGCGGTCGATCGCGTCCCAATGCCGGTCGTGCAGGTCGACCCAGGCCTGGCCGTAGTCGGTGGAGCCGTTGCCGACCTCCCTGAGGATCAGTTCCATCGCGTCGTCGAAGGGCAGCTTCTCCAGGGGCGCGGCCACGTCCTGCAGGCGGTTGGAGAACGCGAAGCTGCGCAGGTCGCCCACGGCGTCGTGCAGTGCGTAGAGGAACAGCAGCAGAAAGCGCACATGGGCGGCCACCGAGCCCGACACGTCGCAGACCGCCACGATGCGCGGCTTGTCGCGGCGCCGGTGCTTGAAGGACAGCGTGACGGGCACACCGTCGTGCCCGGCGTTGGCGCGCATGGTGCGGCGCAGGTCGAGCTGGCCGCGCAGCTCCACGCGCTGGCGGCGCGCATGGCGCGCGGCCAGCTTGCGTGCCATGCGTGCGACGGCCACCTTCATGCGGTCCATCTCGGCCGGTGCCATGCGGCCCAGCGTGCGCGTGACGGCCACCTCGGCCATGAAGGCCTCGGTGGCCGGCCTGCCGAAGATGGCGAAGCGTTGCTGCACGAGCGCACGCGCCTCGCGTCGCAGCCGGTCGCGTGCGGCCTCGAGAACCTGAACCTCGGCCTGCACGGCGTGCTCGGCGCCAGGCTCGGCGCGGCGCGCGGCCAGCCGCGCCTCCAGCGGCGCGATGCCCAGCGCCTCCAGCGTCTGCTGGGCCAGGAAGCTGGTCTGCGTCGCGAAGCGGATGCCGTCCACGCCGGCGCTGGCCGCCGCGCGTGCGAGCGCCGCCGCCAGTGCATCGCCGCCCTGCCCTCCCTGACCGTCCGGCCCGCCCTGCACCAGGTCCAGCAGCGCATCGACCTGCACGTCGCCGGTGCGCAGCGGCGCGGATGCCGACGCCGGTGCCGACGCGCTGGCGGCGGCCACCGGCTGCGGCCGTCCGAAGTACAGGTCGAACACCTGGTCGTGGATCTGTTTTTCTTCTTCGGACTTGGCCAGCACCAGGCCCAGCGCGGCCTTGAGGTCGGCGCGGTCGGCGTAGCCCACGAGTGCCAGCGTGTGCGCCGCGTCCAGGGTCTCGGCCGTGGACGCCTCGGCGCCTGCGGCCCGCAGCGCGCGCACGAAGCCGGCGAGGATGCTGTCCAACTCAGCTCTCCTCGGCGCTACACGCCAAGCGCACAGTACAAAGCTCGCACGCAAGGCATTGCTCCGAAGGCCGCGGAGCAGGCCATGCCAGCGCACCCGCGGAACGGGCTTTGCGCGGCCGCTGGGTGCGCCCCTTGAGGGGGATGGGACTTCCACACGCAGTGAGGAAGTCCAAACGGGGTGGTCTCATATCGCCAGGGCGGCCCGGGTCATCTGGCCCAGCCGGCCTTCGACCTCGCGCACATCGGTCTCGCGCTTGAGCAGCACGCCCAGCGTGTCGCGCACCAGGGCCTCGTCGAGCACGCTGGCGTGCATGAGCAGCAGCGTGCGCGCCCAGTCCACGGACTCGGCGATCGAGGGTGGCTTGCGAATGTTGTCGGCGCGCAGCGCCTGCACGAAGGCCACGAGCTGCGCGAGCAGCGCATCCTGGATGCCGGGCACGCGCGCGCGCAGCACGCGCTGCTCCAGCGCCGCGTCGGGAAAGCCGATGTGCAGGTGCAGGCAGCGGCGCTTGAGCGCGTCGCCGAGCTCGCGCGTGTTGTTGGAAGTCAGGATGACCAGCGGCGGCACCTGAGCCCGGATGGTGCCGATCTCGGGGATCGTGACCTGGTAGTCGGCCAGCACCTCGAGCAGCAGGGCCTCGAAGGATTCCTCGGACTTGTCGACCTCGTCGATCAGCAGCACGCTGCCGCCGGGCTGCTCCATGGCCTGCAGCAGCGGCCGCGGCTCCAGGAAGTCGCGCGAGAAGAACAGGTCCTGGAAGCCCGCGAGCTTGCCGAAGGCGCTTTGCAGCGTGTCGGCATCGTCGACCAGGAGGCCGATCTTCTCCTTGAGGATCTGCGTGTACAGCAGCTGCTTGCCGTACTTCCATTCGTAGAGCGCCTTGCTGTCGTCCAGGCCCTCGTAGCACTGCAGGCGCAGCAGCGCGAACTGCAGCGCGCGCGCGATCGACACGGCCAGTTCGGTCTTGCCCACGCCCGCGGGGCCTTCGATGAGCACGGGCTTGCGCAGGTGGTGGGCCAGGTACACCGCGGTGGCGATCGGGCGCGAGGCGATGTAGCCCGCACCCGCCAGCAGCGCGATGACGCTGTCGACGGAAGCCAGGCCGGCGGGTGTCGGAGAGGGAATTGCTGCGTTCATGGGGCCAGTATGGAAGTCGCCTGCCCCGCCTGCAGTCCAGGCGGGGACAGCTGCGTTCAGGGTTTTCCTTGGGTGGCGCCGTCCAGCGCCGCGAAGCGCTCCAGGTGGTGGTCTGCATCACCCAGGCGCTGGCCCACCATGGCCAGGCGCCGGAAGCTGTGCGAGACCTTGAGCTCCTCGGTCATGCCCATGCCGCCGTGCAGCTGCACCGACTCCTGGCTGATGAGCCGGGCCGCGTCGGCGATCTTGACCTTGGCGGCCGAGACCGCGCGGCGGCGCTGGTCCACAGCTCCCCCGTGATCCCCGGCGCCGTCGACGCGCGCGGCGGCCAGGATGGCCATGGAGCGTGCCTGCCCCAAGCTGATCAGCATCTCCACCATGCGGTGCTGCAGCACCTGGAAGGAAGCGATCGCCGTGCCGAACTGCTTGCGCGTCTTGGTGTATTCCAGCGTGGCCTCGTGGGCGTAGCGCATGGCGCCGATGGCGTCGGCGCATTGCAGCGCGGTCGCGAAGTCCAGCGCCTCCTCGATCTGCGGCAAGGCAGCGCCGGCCGGGCCCAGCAGCGCGTCGGCACCGAGCGCGACCTCGCGCAATCCCACGTCGGCCATGCGCAGGCCGTCCATGCTGCGGCTGGGGTTCAGCGACACGCCCGCCGCCTGCGGATCGACCACGAACAGGCTGGCGCCCCCGCCTGTTGCAGCGTCCGTGCGGGCCGTGACGAGCAGCCGCGTGGCGCTCGCGGCGCCCACCACCACGCTCTTGGCGCCGTCCAGCACCCAGCCCTCGCCCACACGGCGCGCCACGGTGTCCTGCGGCGCGTGCGCGTAGCGCCGGCCCGGCTCCAGGTAGGCCAGGGCCAGGGCGACCGAGCCGTCGACGAGGCCGGGCAGCAGCGCGGCGCGCTGCGCGGCATCGCCTGTGCGTGCGACGAGCCGGCCGGCCACGATGCTGTCGGCCACGGGCTCGACCACCAGGGCTTCGCCGCAGGCCTCCATGACGGGCATGAGGTCCAGCGCGCCGCCGCCGAAGCCGCCGTCGGCCTCGGGCAGCGCGATGGCCGTGATGCCCATCTCGGCCAGCGCGCGCCAGACCGCCTCGCTGTGGCCGCGCGCGGAGCCGATGATGGCCTTGCGCTGCTCGAAGCCGTAGTGGGTGGCCAGGTACTTGCGCACCGAATCGGCCAGTTGCTGCTGTTCGTCGCTGAGTTCGAAGTTCATACCGAATTGCTTCCTGTGATCCGTTGCACTGCATGCCACCGCCTGCGGCGGCTTGCAAGCCGGGGTGCCGAAGGCCGCGGAGCAGGCCATGCCAGCAGACGCCGCGGCACGGGCTCTGCCCGGCCGCTGGCGGCGCCCCTGGAGGGGGATGGGATGTCTACACGCAGTGAGACATCCAAACGGGGTGGTCTCATCACAACCCCAGGGTCATCTTGGCGATGATGTTGCGCTGGATCTCGTTGGAGCCCGCGTAGATGCTGGCCTTGCGGTAGTTGAAGTAGCGCGGCGCCAGGCGCGAACGCAGGTGGTCGATGGCGCCGCCGTCCACGGCCACGAAGGGCTGGGCCTGGGGACCGGCGGCCTGCACCATGAGTTCGGTGATCATCTGCTGCACCTCGGTGCCGCGGATCTTGAGCATGGACACGTCGGCGCCGGGCGGCTGGCCCGTGCGGCGCATCTTGTCCAGAAAGCGCATCGAGGTCAGCTCCAGCGCATCGAGCTCGATCTCCACGCGCGAGAGCCGGTCGCGAAAGCGCGGGTCCTCGATGAGCGGCCGGCCGTCCTTCTGCTCGCGGCGCGCGAGCGCCTTCAGCGCGGCCAGCTCGCGGCGCGAGCCGCCCACGTTGCCCGAGCCCATGCGCTCGTGGCCCAGCAGGTACTTGGCCACGGTCCAGCCCTTGTTCTCCTCGTGCACGAGGTTCTGCACGGGCACCACCACGTCGTCGAAGAACACCTCGTTGACCTCGTGGCCGCCGTCCATGAGGATCAGCGGGCGCACCGTGATGCCGGGCGTCTTCATGTCGATCAGGAGGAAGCTGATGCCTTCCTGGCGCTTCTCGGCCGTGGGGTCGGTGCGCACCAGGCAGAAGATCCAGTCGCCATGCTGGCCCAGCGTGGTCCAGATCTTCTGGCCCGTGACGCGGTAGACATCGCCATCGCGCACGGCACGCGTCTTGAGCGCCGCGAGGTCCGAGCCCGCGCCGGGCTCCGAGTAGCCCTGCACCCAGAAGTCGTCGCCCTCGCGGATGCGCGGCAGGAAGCGCTCCTTTTGCTGCGGCGTGCCGAACTTGAGCAGCACCGAGGCGCACATGCTGGGGCCGAAGGACGGCAGCGCGGGCGCGCCGGCCAGGCCGAACTGCTCCTCGTAGAGGTAGCGCTGCGTGATGTTCCAGCCCGTGCCGCCCCACTCCACGGGCCAGTGCGGCACGGCCCAGCCCTTGGCGGCCAGGATGCGGTGCCAGCGCATGATGTCGTCCTTGGACAGGCCCTTGTACTGGGTCACCTTGTCGCGGATGTCGGCGGGCAGGTTGGCGTCCAGCCAGCCGCGCACCTCGTCGCGAAAGGCCAGCTCCTCGGCGGAATAGTTCAGGTCCATGCGGAATCTCCAATGCGGGAATGGCGGGCTCAGACGGCCGTCTGGCCGGGCAGCTGCCGCGTGACGGGATGCGAGCTCGACAGGCCGCCGTCCACCGCGATGGCCTGGCCGTTGACATAGCTGCTCTGGTCGGAAGCGAGGAACAGCGCGACCTGGGCCAGTTCTTCGGGCTGGGCCGCGCGGCGCAGCGGGTTCAGGCGGCCGAGCTTGTGGTCCACGCCCTTGTCGCGCGCGTAGTCGAAGGTGCGCTGGGTCATGCCGGTCTCGGTCAGGCCCGGGCAGATCGCGTTCACGCGCACCTGGCTCTCGCACAGCTGCTGGGCCGAGACCATGACCAGGTTGATCACGCCGGCCTTGGAGGCCGAGTAGGCCGGCCCGCCCGCGCCCGAGCGGATGCCGGCCACCGAGGCCGTGCAGATGATGGAGCCGCCGCGCCCGGCCTCCACCATCGCCTTGCCCGCATGCTTGACCATGAGCCAGGGGCCGATCAGGTTCACGCGCAGCAGCTCGGTCCAGTCCTGCGGCGTCAGATCGAAGATGCCGGCGCGGCCACCCGAGACGCCCGCGTTGGCGAAGGCCACGTCGAGCTGGCCGTACTGCGCGAGTGCCGTGGCCACGAGCTGGGCCACGTCGTCCTCCAGGCCCGCGTCCATCTGCTGCGCGACGGCCTGGCCACCGGCCTCCTGCACGGCGCGCGCCGTGGCGTGCACGGCCTCGGTCTTGTCGCCCAGCACGAGGCGCGCGCCCTCGGCCGCAAAACGCAGCGCCGCGGCGCGCCCGATGCCCGAGCCGGCACCCGTGATGATGGCGACCTTGCCGCTCAGTTGTTCCGACATACGGCTTGTCCTTGTGGTTGGGGGAAACGACCAGCGTGCCAAAGCGGCGCAGCGCTGGCCATCACTTGCGCGACAGGCGGGCCGCCCCGCCTCATGCGGGCTGGGCCGCGGGCATGGCCTTCTCCCAGCTCTCGTCCCATTCCATGACGGAGTGGCGTGCGCCCACCTTGCGCACCTGGCGCTGCGGCGGCACGTAGCTGACGGCCCGCATGGGGCTGCGGATCTCGTCGTTGCCGACGGGGCGCTTCTGCAGCCGGCGCGCCGGGTCGGCGATCGGCACGGCCGCCAGCAGCCGCTTGGTGTAGGGATGCTGCGGGTTGCCGAAGACTTCCTCGCGCGGGCCGATCTCGACGATCTCGCCCAGGTACATGACGGCCACGCGGTGGCTGATGCGCTCGACCACGGCCATGTCGTGCGAGATGAACAGATAGGCCAGCCCCATCTGCTCCTGCAGCTCCAGCATGAGATTGATGACCTGGGCCTTGACCGACACGTCGAGCGCGGACACCGATTCGTCGGCCACGATGAGCCGCGGCTTGAGCGCGAGCGCGCGCGCGATGCAGATGCGCTGGCGCTGGCCGCCCGAGAACTCGTGCGGGTAGCGGCTGGCCATGTCGGGCGCCAGGCCCACGCGGCGCAGCAGCTCGGCCACCTGCTCCGCGGCCTGGCCGGGCGTGGCCAGGCGGTGGATCAAGAGCGGCTCGGCGATCGCCTCGCCGACCTTGATGCGCGGGTTCAGGCTCGCGTAGGGGTCCTGGAAGACCATCTGCATGTGGCGGCGCTGCTCGCGCAGTGCCGACCTGGGCAGCTTGAGCAGGTCCTGGCCGTCCAGCAGGATCTGCCCGCCCACGGGCTCGTCCAGCCGCAGGATGGAGCGGCCCGTGCTGGTCTTGCCGCAGCCCGACTCGCCCACCAGCGCCAGCGTCTCGCCGGGCTGCAGGCTGAACGACACGTTCTCGACCGCGTGCACGCGGCCCGTGACCTGGCCCAGCACGCCGCCGCGGATGTCGAAGCGCGTCGTGAGATGGCGCACCTCCAGCACGGGCGGCGCGCCGCTGGCCACGGTGTCGGATACCTCGGTGGGCTGGTCGGACAGGCCGGTCTCGCGGTCCACGACCGGAAAGCGCATGGGCCGCGCGCGGCCGGCCATGGCACCCAGGCGCGGCACGGCCGACAGCAGCGAGCGCGTGTAGGGATGCTCGGCCCGCGCGAAGATGTCCTCGGTGCTGCCGCACTCGACCGCCTTGCCGTTGTACATGACGACCGTGCGGTCCGCGATCTCGGCCACCACGCCCATGTCGTGCGTGATGAACAGCACGGCCATGCCCTCCTCGGCCTGCAGGGTCTTGATGAGCTCCAGGATCTGGGCCTGGATCGTCACGTCCAGCGCCGTCGTGGGCTCGTCGGCGATCAGCAGCTTGGGCCGGCAGGCCAGCGCCATCGCGATCATCACGCGCTGGCGCATGCCGCCCGAGAAGCGGTGCGGGTGCTCGTCGAAGCGCGTCCTGGCGGCCGGGATGCGCACCTTCTCGAGCAACCGGATGGTCTCGGCCCGCGCCGCGGCAGGGTCCAGGCCGCGGTGCAGCACCAGCGCCTCGGCGATCTGGAAGCCGATGGTCAGCGCGGGGTTCAGGCTGGTCATGGGCTCCTGGAAGATCATCGCGATGCGGTTGCCGCGCACCTGGCGCATGTCGCGCTCGCTGAGCCGGAGCAGGTCCTGGCCCTCGAACAGCACCTGGCCGGCCTCGATGCGGCCCGGCGGCTCGGGAATCAGCCGCATGATGGACATGGCCGTCACGCTCTTGCCCGAACCGGACTCGCCGACGATGGCCAGCGTCTGGCCGGCGCCGACCTCGAAGGACACGTCGTCCACGGCCGTGAAGACACCGCGCTCGGTCTGAAAGCGCGTGGTGAGGCCCTTGACTTGCAGGATGGGAGACATGTCAGCAACCCCTGGCGCAGCGAGGCGCCGGCAGAAAAGGAAACGAGGGCAGGTGCGGCGCGGTGCCGAAGGCCGCGGAGCAGGCCATGCCAGCGGACGCTTTGGCCCTGGCTCCGCCAGGCCG
>DATKFT010000964.1:0-25837 GCA_035544335.1 Pseudorhodoferax sp. | reverse complement strand
GCGACCTGGTCGGCGCAACCGCAGGCCGCGCTGTCCGAAGCCGCGCTCGCGGCCTGGCTGGCCTGCGTGCCGCCCGGCGTGCTGCGGCTCAAGGGCATCGTGCGCACCGGGCCCGCCCAATGGCACGAACTGCAGTTCGCGGGCCGCAGCGCACGCCTGAAGCCGGCCGCAGCGCCCGCCGGCGGGCCCATGGTGGTGGCCATCGGCCTGCAGGGACGGCTGCCGGTGGCGGCGCTGGAGACGCTGGTGCAGCTGCCGGCGAGCGCCGAGGGCGCGCTGCACTGAAGCTGCGCGCGCGTGCACATCCGCCGGGCACGCGCCTGCTCCGGCTAGCACCCCGCGCGTTCGGACTGCAGCAGCCAGCGCCGCGCGCGCTCCACGATCGGTCGGTCGACCATGCGGCCATCGAGCACGACGGCGCCCAGGCCGCGGGCGGCGGCATCCGCGTCGGCCGCCAGCACCCGGCGGGCCCAGGCCAGCTCGTCGGCCGTGGCGCCGAAGCCGGCGTTCGCCACGCCGACCTGGCGCGGATGGACGCAGACCGTGCCCGTGAAGCCGATCGCCCGGGCCTCGGCCACGAGCTCGGCGAAGGCCGCCATGTCCGCGATCTCGGCCACGCTGCCCGGCAGGCCCCAGCACGGCAGCTGCCAGGCACGCGCGCAGGTGGCGACCTGCTGGGCCGGCCAGCGCAGCGAGCGCGGCAGCGGCGCCACGCCCATCTCGGCCGCGTAGTCCTCGCCACCGAAGCCCAGCGCGGCCAGGCGGGGATGGGCCTGCGCGATGGACGCAGCCTGCACCACGCCGAGCGCGGTCTCGATGAGCGCCACCACGGGAACGGCGTGCCCGCTCTGCGCGAGCATGGCCGCCAATGCCTGGACCTGCTGCGCTGACTCGACCTTGGGCAGCATCACCGCGGCGATGTGCGCGAGCGGCGCGGCGGCGATGTCCTGCGCCAGCAGGGCCGGCTCGGCGTTGACGCGCAGCAGCAACGGCGCCTGGCCGGCCAGCGCCGCCACGGCCAGCGTGGCCAGGCCGCGCGCCTCCTGCTTGCGCGCGGGCGGCACGGCGTCTTCGAGGTCGACCACCAGCGCATCGGCGCCGCGCTGGGCGGCCCGGGCCAGCAGATGCTCCGAGGTGGCAGGCAGGAACAGCAGCGAACGCAGGGCACTCAGGCGCATCGGGCGGCCTTGCGCGCCAGCAGCGCCTGCAGTTCGTCTTCGCCCAGGCCCAGTTCCAGCGCCAGGGCGCGGGTGTGCTCGCCGAGCGCCGGCGCCTCGCGGCGGATGCCGCCCGGCGTGCCGGACAGGCGTGGCGTCACCGCATGCATGACCGTGCCCTGCGCGCCGACCGCGATGTAGCAGGCGCGCGCGGCCACATGGGCATCGGCCAACAGGCCCGGTGCGTCGTGCACGGGGCCGACCGTGACGCCCTTGGCGCGGAACAAGGCCAGGCAGTCCGGCAGGTCGCGCGCGGCGATGAAGCGGGCCACCATGGCATCGAGCTCCGCGTCGTTGCGCAGGCGCGCCGCGTTGTCCACGAAGCGCGGGTCGTCGGCCAGCGCCCCTTCTCCGATCGCGTCCAGCACGCGGCGCGCCATCGCGTCGGTGGAGCCCGACATGGCCACCCAGCCGCCGTCGCGGCAACGGTAGACGCCGCGCGGCGAGGCGATCTTGCGCGTGGGCTCGGGCGCCTGCCCGGTGCGCGCATAGGCGCTGACGTCCGGCCCCATGACCGCGAGCATGGGATCGAGCAACGACAGGTCGATCACCTGGCCGCGGCCGCCGCGCACCTCCACCTCGCGCAGCGCCGCCAGCGTGGCGAACGCGCCGGTCAGGCCGGCGACCATGTCCGCCAGCGCCAGGTTGGGCAGGCGCGGCGTGCCCTGCTCCAGGTGCTTGTGGGCGTAGCCGCTGAAGCCTTCCACGAGGCTGCCGAAGCCGGGCAGCTCCCGGTACGGGCCGCTCTGGCCCCAGCCGGAGATGCGCACCACCACCAGGGCGGGGTTCTCGGCCAGCAAGACCTCGGGCGCCAGGCCCATGGCCTCCAGCGTGCCGGGCCGGAAGCTCTCCACGAGCACCTGGGCCGAGGCCAGCAGCCGCCGCAGCAGCGCCATCGCCTGCGCATCGCGCAGGTCCAGCGCCAGGCTGCGCTTGTTGCGCGCATAGGTGCGCCACCAGCCATCGAAGGGCGCGCCGCCCTGCGGATCGGGCTCGCACCATTGGCGCAGCGTGTCGCCCTGCAGCGACTCGACCTTGATGACATCGGCCCCGAAGTCGGCCAGCTGCAGCGACAGCATGTTGCCTGCCACCAGGCGCGACAGATCGACCACGCGCACGCCGGCCAGGGGACCGCGCTGCGCCGCGTCGGGCGTGACGTGCGCCGGCATCAATCGGCCTTGAGCTCGAGCTGGCGCACCAGGGCCTGCCAGCCCGGCGCCTCCCTGCGCAGCTGCGCGAGGAAGGCGTCGTTGCCGCCGCGCAGCATGCCCGTCTCCATCGCGGCGAAACGCTGCACCACCTCGGGGTTGCGCAGCGCC
The DNA here is from genome assembly GCA_035544335.1 of Pseudorhodoferax sp. Taxonomy (GTDB): domain Bacteria; phylum Pseudomonadota; class Gammaproteobacteria; order Burkholderiales; family Burkholderiaceae_C; genus Pseudorhodoferax. The sequence continues at coordinate 23,301 of DATKFT010000964.1, read as the reverse complement.
GCGTCGACCGCCGCCGCGAGCCTGTCGCCCACCTCGCGCGGCAGCCCCTTGGGCGCGAAGATGCCGCCGATCACGGCGATCGGTTCGCCCGGGTAGCCGCTCTCCGCGAGCGTGGGCACCTCGGGCAGCGAGGCCTCGCGCTGCGCGCCCGTGACGGCCAGCACGCGCAGCTTGCCTGAGCGCACATGGGTCAGCGCCGCGGTCAGCGAATCGGTGGCGAACAGCACCTGCCCGCCCATGAGGTCGGTCAGGGCCGCGCCGCTGCCCTTGTAGGGCACGTGCGTGGCCTGCACGCCGGCACGGCGCAGGAAGATTTCCGAACCCAGGTGCGTCATGGTGCCGGTGCCCGCGGACGCATAGGCCGCGGGCTGCCGGCGCAGCTGCTCCACGAGCTCGCGCAGGGAGGCAGGCGCGGATGCGGTGTTGGCGACCAGGATGGCGAACGGCGCACGCAGCACGGGCGCCACGGCCGCGAAGTCGTCGAGCTGGTAGCGGGCCGCGGCGTTGATGGCCGGCAGCACGAGCAGTTGCGCCGTGGAGCTCAGCAGCAAGGTGTAGCCGTCTGGGTGCGCGCGGGCCACGGCCTGGTGCGCGATGATGCCGCCGCCGCCCGTGCGGTTGTCCACCACCACCGACTGGCCCAGCGCAGACCCCATGTGCTGGGCCAGCAGGCGCGCCACCACATCGCTGCCGGATCCCGCGCCCTGCGGGACCACCAGCGTGACCGGCTTGGCCGGCCAGTCGGCCGCCGCGGCGATGGCCGGCAGCGCGAGCCCCATGGTCGCGGTCCATGCGCCAGCCAAGGACCGGAGCATGCGCCGGCGGGTTCCACAATACATGCCTGTCTCCAGATGATCGGATGCTGGGGAGACTACCATATATGTGCTATGGCAACAATTGACAAAGCAAACAAAACCCCGCGACCGCCCGCCGTGGCCAGCGCTGCTGCGCTGCGCGCGCATGCGCCGGAACAGCTGATCACCTTCCGCGTGTCGGTGCTGTCGCAGCTGCTGTCGCGGCTGGTCGATGTGTCGGTGAAGGACGCTCTGGGCCTGACCAGCCGGCAGTGGCGCGTGCTCGTGATCCTGAACCGGCTGGGGCCATCGAGCTCGGGGGACGTGGCGCGCATGTGCAGCTTCGACCACAGCCAGGTCAGCCGCGTGGCCTTCGAGCTGGCCGAGAAGGGGCTGGTCACGCAGGGACACGACAGCGCCGACCGACGCCGCCAGGTGCTGTCCCTGACGCCGGCGAGCCTGGCCCTGCTGGGCCGGGGGGTGCCGGCGTCGCTGGCCCGGCAGGACCGGCTGCGCCGCCGCCTGGGCGAAGAGGACTATGCCGCCTTGTGCCGCGCGCTCGAGGCGCTGACGGACGAGGCGCAGCAGATGCTCAACGAGGCCGACGGACAGGCCTGATGCGCGGCGCACCGCACGCGCGCCAGGCGGTGCGGCTGCGCCGCCGGTAGCGCGCCTGGGCCGGCCGGCGGCGGCTCAGGGACCTGGTGGCGCTCAGCGCGCGCCGGCCCCGGTGCGGCGGCGTGCGCCCGCGAGGCCGGCCAGGGCCAGGCCCATCAATGCCATCGAAGCCGGCTCGGGCACCTCGTTGGGACCGCCCGGATCGACCTGCACGAAGCGGATGCTTCCGGCGGCGCCACGCAGCATGTTCGCGCCATCCTGCATGGACGTGCTGGCGCTTTCCCACTCTCCGGATGCCCCCATCTGCATGTAGGGGCCCTGCAGCCCTGCCGAGGTCTGGCTGTAGTTCATGGCAATCCCGACGACCATGTGGTCGACGAGCGTGATGCCCTGCAAGCCGGGGTCGAACGCCGTCGCCTGGTCGAAGAGCTGGCTGCCGATCTGCACGGACCAGTTAGAGATGGCGGCGCCGCCGTAGCTGCCATTGGCCTGGGCCAGGAACGCGGAATCGACCGTGAAGCTGCCCGAGAAGCTGGCCGGCGCGGACACGCCGAACTGGCTGCCCGAGGTGGCCTGGAGCGTGAAGTCGATGGTGACTGGCGCGGCTTGCGCTTGGCAAGCCAGCGTGACCAGTGCGAAGCACAGTAGTTTCTTCATGGCAATGTGGTGTGTGACGAGCGGACTGACAGAAAGGAAGTGCGCCTTTGCGTGGCCCCTCCGCCCCGCGCTGGCCAAGGCGCAGTCCGGCCGGCGTTGTACGCCGAAAACACGCGCGGCACAGGCCGCCGCCCTCGGGCTCAGCGTAGTCTCAGAGAAAGCTCAGAACTCCGATCCGCCGCGCAGCGCCTGCCCGACCACGGCATGGAACTGCGCGGCAAACGCGCTGCGCGGCCGCGTCGTGGTGCTGCACGCCTTCCAGAGGCTGTGCCTTGCCTGCATGTCGCACCGCGGGCTGCAGGCCCGGCGCCTGCACCGGCCGTTCCCGCCCGAGCAGCGGGCCGTGGTGGGCGCGGTGGCTGCGCTGCAGGCCTGCGTGCACGCGGACCGGTCGACGTTCCCGATCGGCATCGACCGGTCCTGCAGCTGGGTGCGCTGCCGGGCCCGCTGGTCGGCGAGGCCCTGCCCGCTGCGCGATGTGCCGGCGGTCCCGGTCCTGTGCTTGACCTTGCGCGCAACGCAGGCATAGCATGGGCTCCCTTCCGGCGGAGGGGACCTGAACGTGTCCACGTTCACAGAGCAAGACCCAAAAGGAGACATTCCATGCATCGACTGATCTTGGGGGTGGGGGTATTGACCGGTGTGCTCGCAGCCTGCAGCACGCCTTCCACGATGAACCCGGCGGCGCCACAGGCCGCCGCGCCGACGCTCTCGTACACGCCTGTCCTGAACAAGCTCGAGAGTCCCTGGGACATGGCCTTCCTGCCCGACGGGACCATGTTCTTCACCGAGAAATGCCACGGCCTGTCGGTGCGGCAGACCAACGGCACCGTCGTCAAGCTGCTGGGCATGAAGGACACCAAGGGCTATCCCGCCAACGCGGGCGACCTGTTCTGCGAGGGCCAGGCCGGCATGATGGGCGTGGCCGTCGACCCGAACTTCGCCAGCAACCGCTACCTCTACGTCATGTCGACCTCGAGCATGACGGCGCCGGGCACCAACCGCGTGATGCGGTTCAAGGTCAACGCCGGCGCGACCGCGGTCTCCGAGCGCGTGGACATCGTCACCGACATTCCGTACAAGCCACGCGCCAGCGACCATCCGTTCGGCGGCCCCGGCGCGCACAACGGCGGGCGCATCCGCTTCAGCCCCGGCGACGGCTACCTCTACGTGACCAGCGGCGACACGCACAACGGCGAGGTGCCGCAGAGCCCCACCCGCATCGGCGGCAAGGTGCTGCGCATCGACCGCGACGGCAAGGCCGCACCCGGCAACGGCGCACCGGCCGGCTTCGATCCGCGGATCTACACCTATGGCCACCGCAACCCGCAGGGCATCGCCTTCCGACCGGGCACCAACCAGCCCTACACCGCCGAGAACGGCCCCTGGCACTCCGACGAGGTGACGGCCCTGGTGCCGGGTGGCAATGCCGGCTGGGACCCGCGCCCCAACATGGCCGGGCGCGGCGCCTGCCCCGACAACTACTGCGGCTACAGCCCCAACCAGATGGGCGCGGTGGACCCCAAGGTGCGCTCGGCCTTCATGCCGATGACGGACACCAAGACCTACCCGAACGCGATGAAGCCGGCCTGGAACAACGACGGCCTGTCGCAGGGCATGTCCTCGGGCACCTTCCTGTCCGGCCCGCAATGGAAGGGATGGGACGGGCGCATGATCGTCAGCCTGACCGGCATCGGCATCCACGGCACGCCGGTCGGCAACCGGCTGGACGTGCTGGCCATCGCGGCCGACGGCATGTCGGCCACGCGCACCACGGTCACGCTGCCCATGCCGGCCGGGCGCTTCCGCTCGCTGGTGCAGGGACCCGACGGCAATCTGTACGTGGCCACGGACGAAGGCGCCATCGCGCGTCTGACGCCCGGCTGATGCCGGGCCGCAGGACAGCTGGCGACATGAAACCGGCCCTCCTCCTCTGCGTCGCAGGCTTGCTGTGGTCGGTCGGCCCGGCAGCCCAGGCCAACGACGAGATGTACAAGACCAAGAACTGCTTCGCCTGCCACCGGATCGACAAGAACCACCTGGGGCCGGCGTTCAAGAGCGTCGCGGCCAAGTACGCGGACGACAAGGGCGCCGACGCCAAGCTGGCGCAGAAGATCCGCGAAGGCAGCGGCGGTGTCTGGGGCAGCACGCCGATGCCGCCGCAGACCCAGGTCTCCGACGCCGAGGCGCTCACGCTCGCGCGCTGGATCCTGCAGCTGCCACCGTGATGCCTTGATGCCGCGACGCGCGGCGGCTGGGCCGCGCGTGGCGCGTGGCAACACGCCGGCCCTCCCGCCGCAAGGCGGGCTTGCGCCCCGTTGCGCCGGGCCGCGCCGGCCCGGCGCGCTCAGTAGCGCGCCTGCACGCCGCGCCCGGCGCGCCGCGTCGCGGGGTCGCGCAGGACCTCGGCCAGGTGCGCCAGGTACAGCTCGGCCACGGGCTCGTGCGTGAGGTTGAGCATGTGGTGCAGGCCGTCGGGCGCGCGCACATAGCCCATGGTCCAGCCGCGGTCCGTCATGCCCTGGCCGATCGCGGCCATGTCGCGGTCGGGCGCCCCGTAGGCCAGGATGGACAGCTGCGGATCGCCCAGCGTGGCCAGGCCCAGCCGCGCCGCGCCCTGCTGCAGGTGGGCGCGCGTGGCCAGCACGCGCCGCGTGATGCGCAGGTAGCCGTCCTCGCCCAGGAAGCGCAGCACGGCCCAGGCCGCGGCGATGGCGCCACCCGCGCGCGTGCCGACCAGCGAGTGCGTGAAGTACTGGCCGCGCGGCCAGTTGTCGAAGAACCAGCCCATGCGCGCGAAGTCCGCCTCCTCGGCAAAGAACAGCGTGGACGCGCCCTTGGCCGTGTAGCCGTACTTGTGCAGGTCGGCCGAGATGCTGGTCACGCCGGGCACCGCGAAATCGAAGTCGGGCACCTGCGCGCCGAGCTGGCGCGCGAACGGGATGAAGTAGCCGCCCACGCAGGCGTCCACGTGCATCCACAGCCCATGGCGCTGCGCGAGCGCCGCGAGCTCGGCGATGGGGTCGACCACGCCGTGCGGGAAGGCCGGCGCCGAGCCGACCAGCGCGATGGTCTGCGGCGTGATGGCCGCCTCCATGGCCGCAGGATCCGCCAGGAAGCCCGCGCCGAGCGGCACGCGCACCACGTCCAGCTCCATGAAGTGGGCCGCCTTGTCGAACGCCGGATGCGCGCTGACGGGCAGCACGATGGAGAGCTGGCCCTTCTTGCCGTCCGCCCGCGCGCGGTCGCGCGCGCACTTCATGGCCAGGAAGATGCTCTCGGTGCCGCCCGTGGTCATCGCGCCGCGCGCGCCGGGCCCGCCGTGCAGCAGTTGCAGGCCCATGGCCACGACCTCGCGCTCGAAGCGCGCCAGGCTGCCGAACGCGCGCGGCCCCAGCCCGTTCTCGGAGAAGTACATCGCGTAGGCCTTCTTGGCGACCTGCAGCACGTCCTCGCCCGCGTAGTGGATGAACATGGGCACGCGGCCGCCGCGCCAGTCCGCGTCGCCGCGGCCGGCGTCAAGCAGTTCGCGCTCCAGCTGGTCCCAGGAAACGCCCTGCTTGGGCCATGCGACTTCGCTCATGGTGTTCATCCTTCGCGGCCGCCCCAGTGGACGACCTTGTTTTCGACGGCCCGCGCGAGCAGGTCCAAGCCATAGCCCAGCACGGCCATGATCAGCGCGCCGACCAGCACCACGTTGGTCAGCAGGAAATCGGCGGCCGACAGCGCCATCCAGGCGATGCCGTCGCTGGTGGCGATCATCTCGGCGCCCACCAGCATGGTCACGCCCAGACCGATGCTCACGCGCAGCCCCGTGAAGATGCCGGGCAGGCTGGCCGGGAAGATCACGCGCCGGAACACCATGCCGCGCGAGGCGCCCAGCGCGAGTGCCGCCTGCACCTTGCGCAGGCCCACGCCGCGCACGGCCTGCATGGCGCTGATGGACAGCACCGGGAACAGCGCCAGCACGATGATGAGCACCTTGGACAGCTCGCCGATGCCGAACCAGATGATGAGCAGCGGCAGCAGCGCGAGCTTGGGCATGGGTCGCGTGATCTCGATCGGCGGGTCGCACAGGCCCTTGACCGTTTCGTTCATGCCCATCCACAGACCCAGCGGGATCGCCAGCAGCGCGGCGATGGAGAAGCCCAGGCCGAAACGCATCAGGCTCATGCCCAGGTGGTGGAACAGGCTCTCGCCCTGGTAGCCGTTGCGCAGCAGCGTGGCGAAGGTGGTGGCGACCGACTGCGGCGAGGGCAGAAACAGCGGCGCCACGAGCGGGCCGCCGCCCAGGTCGATGGTCAGCACCACCCACACCAGCAGCAGGGCCGCGAACGACGCCGTGTTGAGCAGCCGCGCCCGCGCCTTGGCAGAGCGGACACTCATCGCGCCTCCTCCTGCTGCTGCGCGGTGCGCGCCTCGTTGTGCAGCAGGCCCACGATCTCGGCCTTCATGCGCACGAACTCGGGGCTGGTCGCCAGGTCAGTCTCCGTGCGCTGCGCGAAGGTCGGCGCAAAGCGTGCCTTGATGCGCCCGGGCCGCGCCGACATGACCACGATGTCGGTGGCCAGGAACAGCGCCTCCTCGATGCTGTGCGTGATCCACAGCACGGTCTTGCGCGTGTGCAGCCAGATGCGCTTGATCTCCTGCTGCAGCAGCTCGCGCGTCTGCGCGTCCAGCGCCGCGAAGGGCTCGTCCATGAGCAGGATCTCGGGGTCGTTGGCCAGTGCGCGCGCGATGTCCACGCGCTGCTGCATGCCGCCGGACAGCTCGTAGGGATAGCGCCGCGCGAAGGCCACCAGGCCCACCATCTCCAGGAAGCCCATGGCGATGCGCTCGGCTTCGGCGCGCGTCTTGCCCGTGGCCAGCGGGCCGAAGGCCACGTTCTCGAGCACGCTCATCCAGGTGAACAGCGCGCCCTGCTGGAACACCACGCCGCGCCGCGCGTCGGGCCCGCGCACGGGCAGGCCGTCCATGAGCACCTGGCCCGTGGTCGGCGTGTCGAAACCCGCGAGCAGGTTCAGCAGCGTGCTCTTGCCGCAGCCCGAGGGACCGACCAGGCACACGAAGGCATTGGCCGCGATGTCCAGCGTGATGGGTTCGAGCGCCTGCACCGCGCGCTCGCCCTCGCCGAAGCGCTTGGAGACCTGGTCGAAGCGCGCCTTGACGACAGACTCCCTGCGCACAGCAATCCCTTCGCCTTCGGCTGCGGCGCGAGCACCTTGGGGCGGCCCGGCGGTGCTCATGCCATCTTCGCGACGAAGCTGGCGTCGACGAGGCCGGACCAGTCCTTGGGCATGGCCGCGATCTGGCCCGATTCCAGCAGGAACTGCGCCTGCGTCTGCAGCGTCTTCTCCACGCCCGTGCCCTTCTCGCCAGGCTTGCCCATCCACTTGGCCGTGGCCTGCTCGCGCGCGGGCACGGGGTAGAAGGTGTTCAGCGAACGCATGACGGCCGGCTCGTCCACGCCCAGGAACTTGGTCATCGTGGCCACCACGTCCTGGGGGTCCTGCTTGAAGGCCTGCGCGATCTTCTCGAAGTCCTTCAGGAAGGCCAGCACGAGGTCGGGCGACTTCTGCTTGAACTCGTCGCGCACGAGCAGGCCGTCGAAGATCACGAGGCCGCTCTTGTCGGCCAGGTCGCCGGTCTTGAAGACGATGCGCCCGCCATCCTCGGTCAGGCGTGGCACCACGGGCACCCAGATGTAGGCCGCGTCGATCTCGCGGCGCTGCCAGGCCGAGGCGATCTGGTCGGCGCGCATGTTCACGAGCTTCACGTCGGACAGGCCCAGGCCCGCGGTCTTGAGTGCGGCGATCGCCGCGAAGTGCACCGAAGTGTTGAAGGGCAGGCCGATCTTCTTGCCGCGCAGCTCGGCCAGCGTGTGGATGCCCGAGTTGCCCTGCACCACCAGGCATTCGCTGTCGACGATGTTCTTGTAGACGTAGACCATGGAGGCCTTGAGCCCGTTGGCATAGCCCACGACCATGGGGCTGGAGCCGATGTTGCACAGGTCCAGGCTGCCGCCGGCCATGGCCGAGATCACCTCGGAGCCCGCGCGCACGGTCACGAAGCTGCCCGTGACGCCGGGGCCGAAGATGCCCGCGACGGCGTCCTTGGCCCGGATGTAGTTCTGCGCGTCGATGGCGCCGAAGGTGCCCAGGCGCACCTGGCGGGCCTGGGCCTGCGCCGCGGCCCCCAGCAGACCGGCGGACGAGGCGATGAACATCTGGGCGGCGGCGCGCTGGAACTCGCGCCGGGACAACAGGAATTGCATGCGGTGACCCTTTCTGATGGCGTGGACGGGACACGCTGCCGGACAGGGTCCGGGCGCGCAGCCCGGACAGTAGGTCACTCAGAATATATTGTCAAACAGCCAGAGGCCGGTCTTTCAGGGGTCCAGCAGCCGCACGAGGAAGCTCGAGCCGTGCACGAGGTCGTCGCGCACGGCCTTGGCCAGCGCCTGCGCGTCGCGCCGGTGCAGCGCCTCCAGCGCCGCCAGATGGATCTCGTGCCCAGTGAGGCTGCCGCAATAGCGCGGGAACAGCAGGTTCAGCGTGGGCCCCACGCGCCGCCACAGCACCTCGATGAAGCCGACCAGGATGTGGTGCTGCGAGGCTCGATATATTGAGAGATGGAAATCGCTGTTCTCGGCCAGCGTGCGCCGCGCATCGCCGGCGCGGATGGCGGCCACATGCCGGGCCACGACCTGCTCGAGCCGGTGGATCTCGGCGTGCGCGATGCGCGAGGCCGCCTCGTGCGCAGCCAGCGGCTCGAGCTCCATGCGGACCTTGAGGATCTCGCGGTAGGTCTCCACGTCCAGCCGCGGCACGCGGATCGCACGCCCGCCCACGACCTCCAGGCTGCGCTCGGACACCAGGCGCTGCACGGCCTCGCGCACGGGCGTGAGGCTCACGCCGTAGCGCTCGGCCACGCCGCGCACGGTCAGCACCTGCTCGGGCAGCAGCGCGCCGGTCATGAGCTCCTCGTGCAGCCGCTGGTAGGCCTGGTCGGCCAGCGTGTGGGCGCGCGGCAGCGCGTCGGCCTCGGGCTCGGTGTCCTCGGGTTCGGCGCGGCGGCCGCTGGTGCGGGTGGGGGCGGTCATGGGGCGGTCATCCTGGCGCCGTGCGGCACGGGCCGCGGCGGCGGCCAAATATACTCTGCGCCCCCGCGTGCGATTCAGCGCCGCTGCGGCCCGCGCAGCAGCCGGCCCGGCAGCGCGCCCGTGCGCTCGCCGTTCTCCATGATGGCCTGGCCGGCCTTGAAGGTGGCGCTGTAGCCCTCGGCCGTCTGCACCAGGCGGCGCCCGCCGGCCGGCAGGTCGAAGGCCACATAGGGCGGCGGGATGCGCAGCCGGTCGAAGTCGATGATGTTCACGTCGGCCAGATAGCCCGGCTGCAGCAGGCCGCGGTCGTGCAGGCCGTAGATGGCGGCGGTGTCACGCGTCTGGCGCTGCACCATGAGCTCCAGCGGCAAGGTGGGGCCGCGGCGGCGGTCGCGGGCCCAGTGCGTGAGCATGTAGGTCGGCATGCTCACGTCGCAGATGTAGCCGCAGTGCGCGCCGCCGTCGGCCAGGCTCATCATGGTGCGCGGGTGCTGCAGCTGGGTGTGCAGCTGCGAGAGGTCGTTGTAGGCGTAGTTGAAGCTCGGGAAGTAGACGATGCCCTTACCCTCCTCGGCCATCAGCATGTCGTAGGCCACCTCCAGCGGCGAGCGGTTCTCGCGCTGCGCGATGGCCGCGATGCTCATCTCCTGCGCCGGCTCGTAGTCGGGCTCGGCGCCCAGCGCGTACATCTTGTGGAAGCTCTGCGTGAGGTAGGCCAGGCGCGAGTCGTGCTCCATGGCCTGGCGCATCGCGGCGGCGTCGGTCAGCTGCGCGCGCACGGCCGCATCGCGCAGCCGCGCGAGCTTGTGCTCCCAGGGCAGCGCGGCCATCTGCTGCCACAGCGGGTGCGCCATGAAGGGGTGGGTGGAGCCCAGCCAGGCCATCAGGATGCCGGCCGGCCGGCCGGCCACGGCACCGTACAGCGGGATGTCTTCGCGCTGCGCGTCGTCGAGCGCGGCCAGCAGCCGCTTCCAGGTGTCGGGCGTCTGGTCGGTCTGCACGAGCGCGAAGGCCACGGGCAGGCGGTTGCGGCGCGCCACCTCGGCCAGCCAGGGCACCTCGGTCTCCATCTGGCTGTGGTTGGAGGTCATCTGGAACACGCCGTGGCCGACCTCGCCCATGGCGCGCGCAATGCCCAGGATCTCGTCGGGCGAGGCGAAGGTGCCGGGCGGGTACTTGCGCTGCTGGTACTTGTGGATCAGCGTGCGCGTGGTCGAGAAGCCCAGCGCCCCGGCCGACAGGCCCTCGCGCACGAGCTGCACCATCTGCGCGATGTCGTCGGGCGTGGCCTCGTCGTGCGTGATGCCGCGCTCGCCCATCACATAGGTGCGCAAGGCCGAATGCGGGATCTGCGCGCCCACGTCGAGCGCGCGCGGCTTGCGCGCCAACGCGTCCAGGTACTCGGGAAAGCTCTCCCACTCCCACTGGATGCCCTCGGACAGCACGGTGCCCGGGATGTCCTCCACGCCCTCCATCACGCTGATGAGCCAGTCGTGCTTGTCGGGCCGCACGGGCGCGAAGCCCACGCCGCAGTTGCCCATGACCACGCTGGTCACGCCGTGGTCGGTGGAGGGGCTCAGGTAGGGGTCCCAGGTGACCTGGCCGTCGTAGTGCGTGTGCACGTCGACCCAGCCCGGCGTGACGAGCGCGCCCGTGGCGTCGACCTCGCGCCGGCCGGCGCCGAGCTTGCCGCCGACGGCGGCGATCCGGCCGTCGGTGATGCCGAGGTCGCCCGTGCAGCGCGGCGCGCCGCTGCCGTCGACGATGGTGCCGCCGCGGATGACGGTATCGAACATGTGAATCTCCTATTCAGTGATCTATGGCATCGCGCACCGGCCACAAGCGCATGACGCGACAGGCTGCACGGCGCGGATCGAACGACCGCGGAGCAGGCCACACCAGGGCAGCCGCGGAACGGGCTTCGCCCGGCCGCAGGGTGCGCCCCCTTGCAAAGGGGGTTGGCGGAGCGCGCAGCGCGCAGACTGGGGAATGTCAATCCAGTCGGATCTTGGCGGCGCGGATGACCTCGCCCCAGCGGTCGGAGTCGGCCCGCACGATGGCCGCGAACTCGGCGGCCGGCGCGCCCGAGGGCTCGTTGCCCTGCAGCTGGACCAGCTTGAGGATGTCGGGGCCGCGCGAGATCCTGGACAGCAGGTCCGACACCTTCCTGGCCACGGCCGGCGGCATGTTGCCGGGGCCGAACACGCCCTGCCAGCCCACGATGTCCAGGCCCGGCACGCCCTGCTCGGCGATCGTCGGCAGATCGCCCAACACGGCGACGCGTGTGGGCGTGGCCGCGCCCAGGCCCTTGGCGCGGCCGGCCTTGATGGCCTCCACAGCCGAGGCCGTGCCGTCGAAGTACAGCTGCACGTCGCCGGCCATCAGCGCGCGCGAGGCGTCGGCCGTGCCCTTGTACGGGATGTGGACCATGTCGATGCCCGTGCGCATCTTGAGCAGCTCGCCGTTCAGGTGCGAGGTCGAGCCCTGCGCGTACGAGGCATAGCTGAGCTTGCCCGGATGCGCCTTGGCGTAGGCCACGAGTTCCTTGACGTTGTTGAACGGCGCGTTCGGCGGCGCGATCAGCACGGTGGCCGACTTCATGACCTGCACGAGCGGCGTGAAGTCCTTGACCGGGTCGTAGGGCAGCTTGGCGTACAGGTGCGGGTTCTGCGTGTGCGTGACCACGATGGTGTAGAGCAGCGTGTGGCCGTCGGCCGGCGCGCGCGCGACCTCCTGCGCACCGATGAAGGTGCCCGCGCCGGGCCGGTTCTCGACCACGACCGGGTGCCCGCCCAGCTCCTCGGTCATGAGCTTGGCGAGCACGCGCACCGTGACGTCCGAGCCCGAGCCCGCCGAGAACGGCACGATCATGCGGATCGGCTTGCCGGGGATGGGAAAGACGTCCTGCGCCAGCGCGGGCGCGAACGGCAGACCGGCGAGCGACAAGGCCAGCAGGCCACGGCGGGAAAAGCTGCGCATGGGGGTCGTCTCCTGTGGTGTGCCTGCGCGCAAGGCTGCGCAGGAAGCGCCTATGCAAGCGCTTGCACTGATTGTCGCCAGCACCGCCAGGGCCACGCATTCGGGGATCTACCAATGGCTCTCGCGCGCTCAGTCCAGCTTGAGCTTGACCGCGCGCACGATGGCGCCCCAGTGCGCGCTGTCGTTCTTCACGATGGCGTCGAACTCCGCGCCCGAGATGCCGGAGGGCTCGTTGCCCTGGGCCGCGATCAGCTGGAGCATTTCGGGGCTGCGCACGACCCTGGACAGCAGCGCCGCGATCTTCTCGGCCGTGGCCGGCGCCATGTTGCCGGGGCCGAAGAAGCCCTGCCAGCCGACGAAGTTCAGCCCGGCGATGCCCTGCTCCGCGATGGTCGGCAGTTCGGGCAGCGCCGCCACGCGCCGGGGCTGGGCCGCGCCCAGGCCCTTGACGCGGCCGGCCTGGATCAGCGCGGTCGCCGAGGCCGTGCCGTCGAAATAGGCCTGCACGTCGCCCGCGATCAGCGCGCGCGTGGCGTCGGTCGTGCCCTTGTAGGGCACGTGCAGCATGTCGATGCCGGTGCGCATCTTGAGCAGTTCGGCATTGAGGTGCGAGGTCGAGCCCGGCGAGTACGAGGCGTAGCTGAGCTTGCCCGGATGGGCCTTGGCGTAGGCCACCATCTCGGCGATGGTGTTGAACGGCGCGTTGTTGGGCGCCACCAGCACGGTGGCCGACTTCATGACCTGGGTCAGCGGCGTGAAGTCCTTGACCGGGTCGTAGGGCAGCTTGCTGTACAGGTGCGGGTTCTGCGTGTGCGTGACCACGATGGTGTAGAGCAGCGTGTGGCCGTCGGCCGGCGCACGCGCGACCTCCTGCGCGCCGATGATGGTGCTGGCCCCGGGCTTGTTGTCCACCACCACGGGGTGGCCGCCGAGCGCCTCGGTCATGAGCTTGGCGACCACGCGCGCCGAGGCGTCCGAGCCGGTCCCGGGCGGAAAGGGCAGCACGATGCGGATGGGCTTGCCCGGGATCGGGAACACCTCCTGCGCCTGGGTCTGTGCCTGGGCGGGCATGGCCGCGGCCGCCAGGCCGCCGGCCAGGGACAGCGCGAGCAGGCCGCGCCGGGTCATTGTCGTTGTCGTCATGGCTTCTCCTCGTGGGGGGTGGCGGTTCAGGCCATGCCCTGGCCGCCGTTCAGATCCAGCGTCACGCCGGTGATGAAGGCCGCGTCGTCCGAGGCCAGGAAGGCGACGGTGGCCGCCACGTCCTCGACCTCGCCATGGCGGCGCAGCGGGATCTCCTGCAGCACGCGCGCGCGCTCCTCGGGCGTGCGCCGTTCGGCCCACAGCGCGCGCGTGCGGTCGGTCACGACCACGCCCGGGCAGATGCAGTTGACCGTGATGCCCTGCGGGCCGAACTCCATGGCCATCTGCCGCGTGAGTGCGGCGATCGCGCCCTTGGCCGCCGCGTAGTTCGGGCCCGCGATCAGGCTGCCGAAACGCCCGGCCTTGGAGCCGAAGTTCAGGATGCGGCCCCAGCCGCGCGCCTGCATGCCGGGCAGCACGGCGCGTGCCGTGCGCACCGCACCCATCACATTGAGGTCCAGCACGCGCGCCCAGTCCGCATCGCTCTCGTCCAGCAGGCGGTAAGGCGTGTGCAGCGAACCGCCCGCGTTGTTGACCAGGATGTCCAGGCTGCCGGCCTGCGCCACGATGGTGGCCAGCACCTGCCCGGTGGCCTGCGCATCGAGCGAGTCCAGCACCTCGGTGCGCAGCGCCAGGCCCACCGCCGCGGCCGCCTCGCGCGCCTGCGCGAGCGCGGCCGCATCGCGGTCGGTGATCCAGACCTGCGCGCCCTCGGCCGCCAGCCGCACGGCCGCGGCGAAGCCGATGCCGCGCGCCGCGGCCGTGAGCAGGGCCGTGCGTCCCTGCAGGCGCCGGCAGGTGCGGCCCGGGTCGGCCTCGCGCACGCGAACCGGCGCGGCACCGGCGTAGAGGTCGGCGTGGAGATCGGCGACGGCCGCCATCATTCGGCCTTCACGCCCGCGGCGCGGATCACACCGCCCCAGCGCTCGGTCTCGGTGCGCAGGCGCTGGCGGAACTCCTCGATCGATCCGCCCACGGGATCGGCCCCGACCTTGAGCAGGCGCTCGCGGAACTCGGGCGTCGTGAGGATCTCGTTGACCGCGGTGTTGAGGCGCTGCAGCACGGACTGCGGCGTGCCGGCCGGCGCCAGCAGCGCGAACCAGCCCTGCGAATCGAAGCCCTTGAGGCCGGACTCGTCCAGCGTGGGCAGATCGGGCGCCGACACGGAACGCTGCAGCGTGGTGACGGCCAGCGCGCGCACGGTGCCGGCTCGGATCTGCGGCAGCGCGGCCGGCAGGTTGTCGAACATCAGGTCGATCTGGCCGCCGACCAGGTCCTGCATCGCGGGCGCGCTGCCGCGGTAGGGCACGTGCACGATGAAGGTGCCCGTCATGGACTTGAACAGCTCGCCCGACAGGTGCGGCGTGCCGCCCGTGCTGGAGGAGCCGTAGTTCAGGCGGCCCACGTTCTGGCGCGCATAGGCCACGAGCTCCTGCGGCGTCTTCACGGGCAGCTTGTTGGAGGCCAGCAGCACGTTGGGCACCGAGGCCACGACCGCCACGGGTGCGAGGTCCTTCTGCGGATCGAAGGGCAGGTTGCCGAACAGCTGCGGGTTGATCGTGAGCGTCTGCGCGGCGCCCACCACGAGCGTGTAGCCGTCGGGCGTGGCGCGCGCGACGTCGGCCACGCCGATGTTGCCGCTGGCGCCGGCCTTGTTCTCGATCACGAAGGGCTGGCCCAGCGTGGCCTGCAGGCGTTCGGCGATCGCACGGCCCACGATGTCGGTGGCCCCGCCCGGCGGGAAGGGCACGACCACGCGCACCGGGCGCGTGGGCCAGTTGGCGGTCTGCGCCAGGCTGGCGCCATGGCCGGCGGCGAGCAGGCAGGCCAGCAGCGTGGCCAGGGTTCTACGTTGCATGTCGTCTCCTCTTGTCGATCCAACAGGACGCGGCATCCGCCGCGTGGCTCAGCCGCTCTGCATGCCCCAGCGGCGCACGGTGCGGTTCTCGATCCAGCGGAACAGCAGGCCCTCGACGAGCAGACCGATCAGGATCACGGTCAGCAGGCCCGCGAACACGGAACCGGTGTCGAGCTGGTTCTTGCGTTCGTAGATGAACCAGCCCAGCCCGCCCGAGCCAGAGCTGACGCCGAACACGAGCTCGGCCGCGATCAGCGTGCGCCAGGCGAAGGCCCAGCCGATCTTGAGCCCGGCCAGCAGGCTCGGAAAGGCCGCCGGCACCAGGATGGCAACCGTGTAGCGCAGGCCGCGCAGGCCCACGTTCTGGCCCACCATGCGCAGCGTGGGCGAGACGGCGCGAAAGCCGCTGTGCGCGTTCAAGGCCATGGGCCACATGACCGAGTGCACGAGCACGAACACCAGGCTGCCGTTGCCCAGGCCGAACCACATCAGCGCCAGCGGCAGCAGTGCGATCGCGGGCAGCGGGTTGAAGACCGCGGTCAGCATGTCCAGCAGGTCTGCGCCCAGACGCGTGCCCGCGGCGAAGGCCGCCAGCAGCATGGCCAGCGCGATGCCCAGTGCATAGCCCTGCAGCAGCACCCACAGCGAATTGCCCGAGCGCCGCAGCAACTCGCCGCTGGCCAGACCCTGGAACCAGCTCTGCAGGGTCTGCAGCAGTGTGGGAAACAGCAGGTCGTTGCCGAGCCAGCGCCCATAGCCCTCCCAGAGCAGCGCGATGGCCAGCAGCAGCAGGGCCTTGCGCGCGGCGGGGCGCGACCACCAGCGTTCGGCCGGCATCTGCGGCGGCGCGTCCAGTGCCAGCGTGGTCTTCATGCGTGCTCCTGCAGCGGCGTGTCGGCGAACAGGCTGGCGTGGATGTGCTGCGACAGGCGCTGGCCGTCCGCCAGCTGGCGGTCCTCGCCATCGCTGTGCACCTCCTCCTTGAGCCGGCCCGGGTGCGGCGACAGCAGCAGGATGCGGCTGCCGATGCGGATCGCCTCCTGGATCGAATGCGTCACGAACACCACCGTGAAGCGTGTCTCCTGCCACAGCCGCAGCACCTCGTCCTGCATGGCCGAGCGCGTGAGCGCGTCCAGCGCCGCGAAGGGCTCGTCCATGAGCAGGATGTCGGGCTCCATCGCCAGGCCGCGCGCGATCGCCACGCGCTGCTTCATGCCGCCCGAAAGCTGATGCGGGTAGGCCTCGGCGAAGGCCGACAGCCGGACCTTGTCGATCGCCTCGTCGGCACGCGCACGCGCGGCCGCGCCACGCAGCCGCCCGGACGACTCCAGCGCGAACAGCACGTTGCCGCGCACCGTCTTCCAGGGCAGCAGCTGGTCGAACTCCTGGAACACCATCATGCGGTCCGGCCCCGGTGCGGTGACGGGCCGCCCGCGCAGCGCGATGCGGCCGTGCTCGGGCCGCAGGTAGCCGCCGATGGCCTTGAGCAGCGAGGACTTGCCGCAGCCGGACGGACCCAGCAACACGAGCCGGTCGCCCGGCGCGATCGCGAAGCCCACGTTCTCGGTCGCGGTCACGGTCCGGCCCTCGCTGCGGTAGCGCAGCGTGACGCGGTCGACCTCCAGCAGCGGCGCGGCCATGGCAGGGCCCGCTCAGTTGCCGGCCAGCGCGTGCACGCCGGGCACGAAGGCCTCCTTCCAGTCCGCCGGCCGGGTCTTGATCGCACCGGTCTGCGACAGGAAATCGGCGAAGGCCATGATGCCGCGCGGCGCCAGCCCGAACTCGACCTTGGGGTCGTTGAGCATCTCCACGACGTTCTCCACGGTCTCCTTGTCGCCCGACATCCGCAGGTAGACCTCGGCGGCGGCCTTCTTGTCGCGCGTGATCGCCTCCTGCGCCTCGCGCAGCGCGGCCGTGAACGCCTGCACGAGCCTGGGGTTGGCATCGTGGAACTTGCGCGTGGTGTAAACCACGTTGGTCGAGCTCGGTCCGCCCATGACCGAGAAGGTGTCGGTCACGGGCTTCATGCCGGCCTTCATCTCGCGGAACGAGAACGGCGGCACCGTGAAGTCGGCCGTGACCTCGCTCTTGCCCGACAGCATCAGCGCCATGCTGTCGGACAGTGGCATGGCCACGGTCAGCTTGTCGAGCCGGTCGTACTCCTTCATGCCCCATTCCTTGGCCGCCGCCATCTGCAGCACCACGGCCTGCACCGAGACCTTGACGCCGGAGACCACGATGCGGTCCTTGTCGCCGAAGTCACGGACCGACTGGATGGCCGGGTTGCGCGTCATGAGGTACATGGGCATGGCGTTCAGCGCCGCGATGCCCTGCACCGCGAGCGGCGTGCCCTTGGTACGCGCCCACATGGTCAGGAACGGCGGCGGCCCGGCCACGGCGAAGTCCAGGTTGCCCGAGAGCAGCGCGTCGTTCATGACCGCGCCGCCCGTGAACTGCTGCCAGCCCACCTTCAGGTTGGGCATGCCGAGCTGCGCAGCGTGCTTCTCGACGAGCTTGCCCTCCTGCATCAGCATGAGCGGGATGTAGGCGATGCCGTACTGGCGCGCCACGCGCACCTCGGTGGCCGTCTGCGCCTGGACGCCCAGCGCCGCCAGGCCACCGAGCGCGAACATCGCGGCGCGCCGGCGCCAGCGGCCGGAATGTGTGCTGCGTGCGTCGATGGGTTCCATGGCATGCCTCCTCTGGGTGGGTGGGGCTCCCGCCCCGGGACAGGGAACGACCGCGTTCAGTTCATCCAGGTACCGCCATTGACGTCCAGCGCATGGCCCGTGATGTAACCGGCCTGCGCCGAGCACAGGAACCAGGCGGCCTCGGCGATCTCCTCGGGCCGGCCCAGCCGGCCGAACGGGATGCGGGCGGCCAGCTCGGGCCAGCGCTCGCGCGGGATCATCTGGCCTTCGATCGAGCCCGGCACCACGGCGTTGACGCGCACGCCGTCGCCGGCCAGCTCGACCGCCAGCGACTTGACCAGCGACAGCACGGCGGCCTTGGACGCCGCGTAGTGCGGCTTGGTGCCGGCCGCGCTGGGGCTCAGTGCGGCATAGCCCACCCGGGCCGCGCGCGAGGACACCATCACCATGGCGCCGCGCGCTGCGCGCAGCGCCGGCAGCGCGGCCTGTGCCACGAGGAAGGCGCCCGTCAGGTTGACGTCGACCACACGCCGCCATTCCTCGACGCCGATCTCGGCGAAGGGCCGCGCCGGCACCGTGATCGCGGCCGAGTGCACGAGCGCGGCCAGCGCGCCATGCGCCTGCGCGGCCTCGAGCAGCGCCGCGCAGGACGCTGCGTCCGTGATGTCGGCCTGCTGGTAGTGCACCTGCGCGGGCAGCGGTTCCGCGGGCGGCCGCAGGTCGCCGATCACGACCCGGTGCGTGGCGGCAAAGCGTTGCACGCAGGCCCAGCCGATGTTGCTGGAACCTCCGGTGACGAGGGCGACGGGCAGGTGGTCCATGGCAGGCCTTCTTGCGCTCAGTAGTCGGACGCCGGAATGTGGCTGGCCGCGGGATCGATCGCGACATCGATCACGGTGGGCCGGTCGGCGCCGCGCGCGGCCACGATGGCGTCGCCCAGCGCGTCGGCACGGTCGACACGGATGCCGTGGCAGCCCATGCCGCGCGCGATGGCCGCGAAGTCCATGGGCGAGAAGTCGACCGCGATGCGCTTGTCCTTCATGTTGTCGCGCACCATGCCCAGGCCCTGGTTGTTCGCCACGACCACGGTGATGGGCAGGTTCTCCTGCACGCAGGTGGCCAGCGTGCTCAGCGTCATGGCCGCGCCGCCGTCGCCGATCAGGCAGATGGCATGGCGGTCCGGGTGCACGAGCCGGGTCGCGGCCGCCGCCGGCAGCGCCCAGCCCATGCCGCCGATGCCGCCGGGCGCGACGATCTGGCCCGGCGTGCGCACGCGCAGCATGCTCGTGACCCAGATCCGGTTGTTGCCCGCGTCCAGCGCCAGCATGTCGGCAGGCGTCAGCACGCGGTCGAGCACGCGCACGATGTCCGCGTAGTGCAGCGTGCCGTCGGTGGCCACGGCCGCGGGCGGCAGCACGCCGAAGCCGTGCTCGGCGTTGTTGCGGGCGATGGCCTCCACGCGCGCGGCGCGCTGCGCCTGGCCCAGGTCCTGCGCCGCCAGCATCTCCAGCACGTCGGCGCAATCGCCCGTGACCGCGAGCGCGACCGGGTAGACCCAGCCCGCGTTGCGCGCGTCCACGTCGACCTGGACCAGCGTCTGGCGCGCGGGGTCGATGAGCTTCGGGTCGCGAAAGCGCAGGTAGTCCGGACCCAGGCTGGCGCCCAGCGCGAGCACCAGGTCGGCCTGCGCGATCGCGCGGTTGGCGCTGCGGCTGCCCCAGGTGCCGAGCATGCCCACGGCCACGGGCGAGGTTTCGTCGACCACGCCCTTGCCGTTGTAGCTGGAGGCGACCGCGATACCCGCCGCGCCGGCGACCTCGGCCAGCAAGGCGCGTGCGCGTTCGCTCTGCGCGCCCTGGCCCGCGACGATGAGCGGGCGCTCGGCACGCGCCAGCAGTCCGGCCAGCTGTGCGACGGCGGCGGCGTCCGGCCGCGCCGGCGTGCTGCGCAGGTAGCCCTCCGTCGCGTAGAGCTGGACCCGGTTCTGCTCGGGCATCTCGCGCCGGATGATGGGGGTCTTCAAGACCAGCGCGGCCGGGCCCATGCGCGGCAGCTGCGCGTGCTTGAACGCCATCTGCAGGCCGTACACGGCCTCGTGCGGCTCGGTCGCGTAGTTGCAGGACTTGGTCATGGTGCCGAGCACCGCGCGCACGTCGGCCGCGCCGTAGTCCCCGGTCATGGTCTGGTACACGCCATACATGCCGAAGCCGTCATAGCAGGAGGTGTCGGTCAGCACCACCATGGGCGAGCCCGCGAAATGCGCCTCCAGGATGCCGAAGCCGCCGACCGTGCCCACGAACGGCCCCTGGCCCATGAAGACGCCGGGCCGGCCGGTCAGCTTGCCGTAGACCTGGGCCATGACCGAGGCGATCTGCTCGCTGCGCGTGAGCACCAGGCGCAGGCGGTCGCGCACGGCATGGAACTCGTCGAGCATCCAGGTCACGCCCAGGCCGGGCAGCGTGAAGGCATGGGTGGCGCCGCATTCGAGCAGCGTGCGCACCAGGGCATTCTTGGTCGTGGTCACGTCGGTCCTCTCGGTTGCCGTGCATGCGCTGCAACACCATCCCGTCAATGCAAGCGCTTGCATTGATTATGCGAACCACCCAGCACCAATGAAATCCGGGTATCTACGGATCTCAGGACCACATACGCTTGCACGACGGGCTTGCGCTACGATGGCGACCGAACCGCACCATGTCCACGCGCCCCGCCCCTCCCCCCGGATCCCCCTCGCCCGAACGGGCTGCCTCGCTGGCCGACGTGGCCCTGCTGGCCGGCGTCTCGCCTGGCACCGTGTCGCGCGCGCTGTCGCGGCCGGACATGATCAGCGAGGCCACGCGCACGCGCGTGCTGGCCGCGGCGCAGCGCCTGGGCTATGTGGCCAACGGCGCGGCGCGCGCGCTGGCCATGCGGCGCACCTGCACGGTGGGCGCGATCGTGCCGCGCTTCGGCGGCTCCTCGTTCCCCACGCTGGTGCAGGCCCTGGAGTCCACGCTGGCGGCCCAGGGCTACACCCTGCTGCTGTCGGCGCCGGAGCACAGCCGCGGCCAGGACCCGGCCCTGCTGCATGCGCTGCTCGAACGCGGCGTGGACGCCGTCGCGCTGCTGGGTGCGGCCCAGCCGCCCCAGGTCTTTGCGGCACTCGCAGCACACCGCCGGCCCTTCGTGATGATGTGGGCCGAGCACAGCCCCGAAGGCCTGTGCGTGGGCTTCGACGAGGCCGCGGCCGCCGCGCTGGTGGTCGAGCACCTGGCAGGCCAGGGCCACCGGCGGCTGGGCTTCATCGGCGGGCGCACGGACCAGAACAAGCGCGCGGGCCGGCGCCAGCAGGGGCTGCTGCAGGCGGTCGCCGCGCACGGCATGCAGCTCGTGCCCGAGGTGCTGATCGAGACCGACTACGGCTTTGCCGAGGGCTTCGCCGCCATGCAGACCATCCTGGCGCGCCGCGCCGGCATCACGGCCGTGGTCTGCGGCAACGACTACCTGGCCGCCGGCGCGCTGTCGGCGCTGGCCCGCGCCGGCATCGCCGTGCCGCAGGCGCTGTCGATCGCCAGCTTCAACGACAACGACTTCGCGGCCTACCTGCACCCGCCGCTGACCACGGTGCGGCTGCCGATCCGCGAGATGGGCGAGCAGGCCGGCCAGCTGCTGCTGGCCCGCCTGCGCGGCGAGACCCCGCCCGCGCCGGCCATGCTGCCCACCACGCTCGTGGTGCGCGAGAGCACGGGGCCGGCGGCGGCGGCACACGCCAAGAAGCGCTCCTGAAACGCTGCGGCGCCCAGGCCTGCGGCTCTCCCCAAGCGGCATGAGCCACCACGACAGCCCTGCGCCAAGGGCGAGCGGGACCGTGCGAAGCCGGGCTCCCCCTGCTGCGCGGCCGGGCTGCCCGCGCTGCCCTACGCCTGCGGGTCAGGCAGCTTGAACTGCTCCAGCATCCAGTCGCGGAAGGCCGACATGGATGGGCGCTCCAACCTGTCGTTCGGCGTGAGCAGGTAATACGTCAGCGGGCCCATGTCGAGCGCAAACGGAAAGAGCCTGAGCAGCTCTCCGGACTTCAATGCGTCGGCGACCAGGAACAACTGGGCCATCGCGACGCCCTGGCCTTGCGCAGCGGCCGCATAGGCCATCGCGGAGGTCTGGAACAAGGTGCCGGCGGTGCCATCGACACCTGCGACCTGGGCGGCTTGCAGCCAATCGGACCAATCGGTCGGGCGTGCCAGCGAATGCAGCAGTGGACAGGCCCCGAGATCCGCGGGCGAACCCACCCGGTGGTTCTGCAGGAACGAGGCGCTCGCAACGGGCGTGAGCAGGTTCGGCACCAGCTTGACGGCACTGACGCCGGGCCAATGGCCATCGCCAAGGCGGATCGCCCCATCCAGGTCCTCGCGGTCGAAGTCCACGTCGTCCAGGGAGGTGGTCAAGGTGACCTCGATGCCCGGATGCCTGGAATAGAAATCCGGCAGCCGCGGAATGAGCCAGCGCATCGAAAAGGTCGTGTACGCGCGGATCCGCAGCTGGGGGCTTTGGGAGCGCCGGCGCAAGCGGCTGGTGGCATCGCGCAGGTCCGAGAACGCACGGCTGGCGGAGCGGAAGTAGTCCTCTCCCGCCTGCGTCAGCCGCATCTCGTGGTGGGCCCGCACCAGCAGCGTGGTGGCCAGGCTTTCTTCGAGCTCGCGCAGCTGCTTGCTCACGGCGCCGGGGGTGACGTGCAGCTCTGCGGCGGCCAGGGTCACGCTGGAAAAGCGGGCCGTGGCTTCGAAGGCGCGGATGGCATTCAGCGAGGGCAACTTGGTCATGTGAGCAGGAGGCTCGGCAGATGAGGCACGCAGGCCTGCGGGAAGAGTACGCGCGGATCGGCAAGGCCGCGTGCGCATTGTAGAGACTTGAGAAAAACTCAACTCACTGCGTCCAAAAGTCGATTGTCAAGACCGGTCTCAGACGGGACATTTGCGGCCCGGACATCGCGAAATGCGCAAGGGAACGAAGCAAATGAAACACGAAAACGGAGGCCACCTGGCATCCGTGCGGGTGATTGATTTCACCCAAATCGCGGCGGGACCGACCTGCACCATGATGCTCGCCGACCGCGGGGCTGACGTCATCAAGATCGAAGCGCCGACAGGCGATATTGGACGCACGCTCGGCCCCCCCTTTCTCGGCGAACACGGGGCACTCTTTCTTGCGCTGAACAGAAACAAGCGCAGTGTGGTGCTCGACCTGAAATCGGCATCCGGCCTGGCCCATGCGCGACAACTGATCGCGTCCGCCGATGTGGTGGTGGAAAGTTTCCGCCCCGGTGTGATGGAGCGATTGGGCCTGGGATATGCCATGGCATCCCAAAGCAATCCCGGCCTGATTTACTGCAGCATTTCCGCCTATGGCCAAAGCGTGCCGATGCGGGACAAGCCCGGCGTGGACGGCATCCTGCAGGCCACCACGGGCTTGATGAGTGTCACGGGAGCGGCGAACGAGGAGCCATCCAAGGTGCAGGCCCCCATC